>NZ_JZWV01000747.1 GCF_000966975.1 Streptomyces katrae
TGTCGGCCGAGGCCCGCGCGGTCGCGGCGCGCAGGGCCGCGTCGTCGAAGGGGCGCACGGTGGCCGCGTACAGCACGGTGACGTCGAGGCCCTCGGTGGCCGCGAGGACGCCGTCCAGCATCGGGCCGACGGCGAGCACCACCCCCGCGCCGCCCTCCCGCACGGTCTGGAACCGCAGGCCGTCGGCGCCGGGGCGCGGGGCGGCGTTCGACATCTGGGAGAGCCGGACGTAGACCCGGTCGTCCCCGGCGGCGTACGCGTGGCGCAGCAGGGCCTCCGCCTCGTCGGGGTGGCCGGGCACGTGCACGGTCCAGCCGTCGAGGGTGTCCAGCAGGGCCACGTCGCCGGGGGCCATGTGGGTGTACCCGCCGGCCGGCCAGTCGTAGCTGGCGCTGGAACTGACCAGGACCCCGCCCGTGTCCTGGTGCCCGAAGTCCAGCTTGACCTGCTCGAACGGGCGCTCCACCAGGAAGCTGGCGAAGGTGTGGACGACCGGCCGCAGCCCGGTGAGGGCCAGGCCGCCGCCCACGCCGACGAGCAGCTGTTCCCGGATCCCGACGTTGATCACGCGGTCGGGGTGGCGCCGCTGCGCGGGCCGGAACCCATCCATGGTGATCTCGGCGAGCACGAGGGCCAGCCGGGGGTCCTCGTCGAGCAGCCGCGACGTGACCGAGATGAACCGCTCCCGCATGGTGTCCATGACTCTTCCCCCTCAGAACTTCTTCTCGACCCGGGCGACGACGGCGTGCGGCCGTCCCGGGTGCGGTGCGGTGAACGCGGCGTGCAGTGCCGCGTGGTCGCGTCCGTCGACGGTGGCCGTGCTCCAGCCCGCGGCCTCGAAGCGCGAGGCGATGCCGCCGCGCCAGCCGTGGGTGGCGGAGTCGTTGTCGACGACCACGGTGTGCAGGGATTCCAGCCCGGCCGAGCCGGCGTAGGCGATGGCCTCGTGGTTGCTGCCCTCGTCGAGCTCCGCGTCCCCGATCAGCACCCACACGGCGGGCTCGTCGAGGCCCTGTGCCCGCAGCCCGAGCGCGCTGCCGACGGCGAGCGGCAGACCGTGCCCGAGGGAGCCGCTGGCGATCTCCACGCCGGGGACCAGGACACGGTCGGGGTGGTGGCCGAGGGGGGAGTCGAAGGTGCCGAAGCCGGGCAGCCAGTCCACGGGGAAGAACCCCTTCGCGGCGAGCACGGCGTAGTAGGCCATCGGCCCGTGCCCCTTGGAGAGCAGGAACCGGTCCCGCCCGGGCTCGTCGGCGCTGCCCAGGCCGACCCGGAGCACCCGGTCGTACAGCACCCACAGCACGTCGAGCGTGGAGGTGGCGGCGGGGCCGTGCTTCTCGTCCCCGGTCATCAGGGCCATCAGACGGCCCAGGTCCTCGTAGCGGAAACCGGTGTCCGCGGTTGCGTGTGTCATACAGGAACCATGTGACCTCAAGTGGACTTGAGGTCAAGCGGTCCGACGTCCGGTGCGTCAGGTCCGGGGCGCCCCGCGAAAGGTGCGCGCGACCACCCGTGGAAGTGCGGTATTGTTCTCATGCCGGTCGGGCCGGGGGAAACCCCAGGTCAGCGGCATCGGGACGTGGCGCAGCTTGGTAGCGCACTTGACTGGGGGTCAAGGGGTCGCAGGTTCAAATCCTGTCGTCCCGACTCGTGAGAGTCGCAGGTCAGAGGTCGTATCGGAGTATCCGGTACGACCTCTGAGCCGTTTCCGGGGCTTCGGTGCCGGCCGGGGTCAGACCCCGGCGGCGACGGCGGTGCCGAGTGCGAGGAGTACGAGACCGGTGACCACGCGCAGCCCCCGCTGCACGGCGGGCCGGGTCATCAGGGCCCGGCCGCGGCTGACGCCCCAGGTGAACAGCAGGTACCAGCAGGCGTTCACGAACGCCCACACGGCGCCCAGCAGTGCGATCGAGGCGAAGGCCGACCCGTGCGCGGTGACGAACTGCGGCAGCACCGAGACGGCGAAGACGCCCGCCTTCGGGTTGCCCAGGTTCGTCGCGAGCCCCGTCCCGAAGGCGCCCCAGCTCCCTCCGCGCGGACCGTCCCGTCCGGGCGGCGTCGGGCCGGCGCGCCCCGCCCGGAGCGTGTTGATCCCCAGGACGACGAGCACCACGCCGCCGGCGATCCGTACGACGGTGTAGACGCCGGGGTTGGTCAGCAGCAGCGTGGACAGGCCCGCCGCCGCGGACAGGGACCACAGGAGCAGCCCCACCGCGTTGCCGACGATGGTGGCCCGCGCGACGCCCAGCCCGCCCTCCAGGGTCTGCCTCATCATCATCGCCTGTCCGGCACCCGGGAGCATCGCGAGGAGCCAGGTGGTCAGGACGAAGAGCGGCAGTTGCGTGGGCACTACGGGAGCCCGTCGCCGACGGCGCCGCCGTCCCCGGCGCGTGCGGATGGGTTCTCGTCCTCAATGCTGTCCATGAAAGGGTCCTCCGGTCGATGGAGTCCGGGAAGTCCGGGAAGTCCGGCAGCCTCTCGGAGGCTAAAGGGCGGTGGCTGCAGGACCGTCGGAGTACGCCTCGTGCGGGCCGTTCCGCGACCCGGGCTCCATTCCCCCTGTAGAGCCCCTCCGGCTTCCGGAGAGAATTCCTCCCGTGGACGGGTTCCCTTTTCGGGTGGGCGTGGCGCGGCCCGCCGAGTGCGGTCCGTCCGTCGTTGCACGTGAACGGCCTGCGGCGGTGAATCCCGTACGCCGGCCGGACCGTACGAGGGCCGACGGGATTTCGCAAGGCGGCAGCTTGGCCGATTGCAGAAGCAGGGGAAGTGCCTCTTTCGGTGCCGCTCCGCCACTCCGGCCCCGGCTAGCTTGGGAGGACCTGAGCGACTTTCCTCTGGTTAGGGAGTTAGGGAGTTCCATGAGCGGCGTATTGCACGAGTCTGTCGAACGCGGTGCCGCGGCGGCGGCCGAGATCCTTGACTGCACGCTCCGGGACGGCAGCTATTCCGTGGACTTCAGGTTCACGGAGGAGACCATCCGAGCCGTCCTGGCCGGCCTGGAGAACGCGGGGCTGAACCTGATCGAACTGGGCCACGGCCTCGGTCTCAACGCGGGTGAGGCGCTCTCCCGGCCCAGCCTGGTCGCCGACGAGCGGTGCTTCGCCGTCGCGGCCGAGACGCTGCACCGGGCGGAGTGGGGGATGTTCTGCATTCCCGGCCTCGCCGAGCCGGACCACCTCACCCGCGCCGCCGGGGCCGGTATGGGATTCGTGCGCATCGGTGTCGACATCACCGACGTCTCCCCGGCCGGACGTTTCGTCGAGCTGGCCAAGGAACTGGGCCTGCGGACGTTCGTGAACCTGATGAAGACCAATGTCCTGGACGACGAGGGGGTCGTGGCGGCGGTCCGGCGGTGCGCCGGTTTCGGGGCCGACAGCGTCTACCTGGTCGACTCCGTCGGCGGATACCTGCCGCACGAGGTCGAGGAACTGTTCCGGCGGGTCGGCGCCGAAGTCGCCGTTCCGCTCGGTTTCCACGGCCATGACAACCTCGGGCTCGCCAATGCCAACGCCCTGGCCGCCGCGCGGGGAGGGGCGCGCTACGTGGACGCCACCCTCGACGGCATCGGACGCGGTGCGGGGAACACCGTGACCGAGGCCTTCGCCGCCATCCTGACGCGCCACCGGACCGGAACCGGGTACGACTACCGGGCGCTGGCCCAGCTGAGCGAGTCGGTCGTGCGTCCCATCCCGCGGCTGCACGACGACCGGACCTTCCAGGTGCTCGGCGGGCTGACGCAGACCCACTCCAGTTTCTTCCCGCTGATCACGCGCTGCGCCGAGGCCGCCGACGTCGACGTCTTCGAGCTGATGACCGCCGTCGCGGAGGTCGAGCGAGTCCGTCCGACGGAGCAGCTCGTGAAGGAGCTGGCCGTCTCCCTGCGGCCCTGACCCCCCACCGGCCGGCCGCCGCAGGGCGGTGCTCCGCGGCGGCCGGCCGTCGCGCGTCCCCATGACATCCCTCACACGAATTGCCCGCACAATCCCTTCGGGAGCGCAGGGTTCACGCCACTGTGGCGATAAACGCAAGGCCCTATACCGGGATCATGCGGCTATACACGGCAATCCCTTCCGATGGGTGCGGCAGTACGAGGCACCCGCCGCCGGCCACAAGTGCCGATATGCCTCCAAGCGGAACGGAGAGCTCGATCGCGTGAGGTTCCGCCGTTCAACCTACTCCAGTTAGGGTCGAGGCAGTCGGTACGCCGACTGATCCGCCGATATGTACCGATCCGGCTAACGGGGGCCAGAAGAATTCCCTGCGGGGAATGGCTGCCGGCTGCGTACGGAACCGTCACTCCAATCATTGCGGCGGCGTGCGCGCGTATTCATATCTGGAGCAACTGAAGATGATGAACTGGGCGAATGTCGAGGACTTCGGAGTCCTACTCCAGCGGTATCGGAAGAGGGCTCAGCTGAGCCAGAAGACCCTGGCCGACCTTTCCACCGTCAGCGTGCGGGCGGTCCGCAACCTGGAGCTCGGGCGGGTGGCGGCCCCGCGCCGGGAGACCGTGCGGCTCCTCGCGGACGTGCTGCAGCTGAGCACCCACGAGCGGCTCTCGTTCGAGCTCTCGGCGGGCGGTGAGGTCGACGAGGCGCTCTTCGAGACCCTCGTCCTGCCGATCAGTGTCCTGGCGCGTCCGCTCCTCGGACGTGCTCGCGAACTCGAGTCACTCGTACGGCAGTTGCTGGACGAGCAGCAGCGCATCACGGTCCTGTCCGGCTTTCCGGGCGTCGGCAAGACCCATCTGGCCGTCGCCGCGGCGGGTTCCGTCGCGGCGACCAGGTCCGTACCGGTCCTCTGGGTCCAGCTGCAGGAGGACTTCGACCGCGGCCCGCTGCAGACCGCCATCTCCGACCTGCTCGCCGGCGAGGGCACGGGCGTCGGCAGGCTCGCCCGGCAGATCGGTGACCGCGCCACACTGCTCGTCCTCGACGGCAACGACGACGGCCGGGTCCGCCGCGAGACCGTGTGGACCCTGATCCGCGAGTGCCCCCGCCTCAGCGTCCTGGAGACCGGGCGCGTCCCCCACGGAGTCTCGGACCACCACAGGTTCCTGGTGTCCCCCCTCCCCACCCGGCGGACGGGAACGGCGCAGGTCCCCGCCACGCACCCGGCGGCCCTGGACTTCCTGCTGCGGCGCCTGGCCGACCTGCGGCCCGGCTTCCAGGCGGGCGAAGGCGCGCTGCGCAAGCTCGCGGAGATCTGTGTCCGGCTGGACGGCTTGCCCAGCGCCCTGGAGTCCGCCGCCTCCTGGGCCACCGTGATCTCCATCGACGAACTGCTGACCATGGCCCGGGAGGAGCCGGAAGCCCTCGCGGGCCACCCCGCGATGCGGACCGACCCCGTGGCGGCCGCACAGGGCGTACTCGGCCGGCAGACCCCCGTCATCCAGGACCTGGCCCTCCGGCTCGCCGGCCGGTCCGAAGGCTGGACCGTCGACCAGGTCGTCCGGCAGTCGGGGCTGCCCCGGGCCGAGGCGGCCCTCGCCCTCCAGTCACTGCTGCACGCCGGACTGATCGTCGAGGTCCCCTCGAAGCCGGGCGGTCCCGTCCGCTTCACCCTCCTCAATCTGGTGCGGGCCGCGATGCGGGGCCGCCCACCGCTCGCCCCCAGGCTCGCGCTGCGCGCGTGCTGACCGGTTTCTCACTTCCCTCGGTTCCCTCAGTTCTTTCAGTTCTTTCAGTTCCTTGAAACGGAGTACGCATGCGCCTCTGCACCCTGACCGTGGACGGCCGGGAGGACGTCGGCATCGCCGTCGACGGCGGGATCGTCCGGCTCGGCGTCCTCGCCGAGCTGACCGGGACCACGCTCGGTCCGACCCTGCTCGACGTGGTCGTGGGCGACCAGCTGGGGAGCATCCGGGCGGCGCTGGCCGACCCGGAGGCCAGGGCCAAGGCCCTCCTCTCCGCGGAGCCCGCCTTCGCGCCGATCTACCGCCACCCGCCCAAGCTGTGGGGCGTCGGGCTGAACTTCCGGGGGCACGCCGCCGACCTCGACGTCGAGCAGCCCGTCGGCACCCCCGGCTCGTACCTGCGTCCCAGCAGCTGCGTCATCGGCCACGGCGACGAGATCGTCCTGCCGGTCCAGTCGGAGCGCGTCACGGCCGAGGCCGAGCTCGGAGTGGTGATCGGCCGGACCTGCCGGGACGTCGCGCCGGAGGACGCCCCCTCCGTCATCTTCGGCTACACGACCATCCTGGACATGACCGCCGAGGACGCGATCCGCGTCAACCCGCGCTACATCCCGTGGTCCAAGGCTTTCGACACGTTCTGCAGCCTGGGCCCGTGGGTCGTGACCCCGGACGAGGTCGGGGACCTCTCCTCGATCCGCATCACCACCGTGGTGAACGGCGAGACCATCGCCACCAACCAGGTCTCGGCCATGATGCGCGACCCCTACTGGCAGGTCGCCCACTTCTCCGGCGGCATGACCCTCGACGCGGGCTCCGTCCTCTCCACGGGGACGCCCGGGGCCGGGGTCATCCAGGACGGTGACGTCGTCGAAGCCGTGGTCGAAGGGATCGGCACCCTCCGCAACACCGTGCGCCGGGCCGACCGCTAGCCGTCCGCGGGTGCCTTAGCCTGGCGGGTACGGCCCGTGTCCGTACCCGCCGGCACTCCGATAGCATGTTCGGCCTAACAATGATCACGTCGAAACATGAACATCGGCTGAAAAATTGATATCTGCGGTATCGCGATTGTTTTCAGGAAATGACGGCGGAACGGAGACTCGCATATGGCGCCGGCCCCCGGTGCTGCTGTGGGCTGCCGTGAGTCTGATCGGCCTGGGATTCCTCGTCGGCCTGGAGATCGCCGCGCGCCATTACGGCACGCCGGGCCCGATCACCACCCAGGCGCGTGAAGTGATCTTCCCGCCGAAGTCGGGAACCGTGCTGTACGCCGCCATGACCCTGATGCTCGTGGTGCTCACCTGGCGGCAGCGGTTCCTCGCCGTCGGCGCCGCGGTCGGCATCGACCTGCTCTTCTGGCTGGTGCGCTGGGCGGCCGGCGCCCCGACGATGTTCGGCAACGGCGCGCTGATCGTGACCCTCACCTGCGCCGTCATCGCCGTCACCCGCCGCACCGGCCGGGAGCGGGCCCTGCTGCTGAAGGGCGTCGGGCTGGCCCTGCTGCTGGTGGCCGGCCGCAAGACCGGCTACACCTGGCTGGACATCACCGCGCAGACCCGCCCGATGGTGCTCGACCAGTACGTGGCGACCGCCGACCACGCGCTCGGCAACCCCTCCTGGGTGGCCGGCCGCATCGTCCAGGCCACCGGCGCCATCGGCGCCGACGTCCTGGAGTGGGTGTACATCCAGCTCGCGGTCGGCGCGGTCGTCGTCGCCCTCTACCAGCTGCGCGGCGTGGCGGCCGAGCGGCGCTTCCCGCGGCACCACCTGGTGCGCACCTTCCTCGTCATCGGGCTGCTCGGACCGGGCATCTACATGGTCTTCCCGGTGGTCGGCCCGATCTTCGCCTACGGCGCCGACGGCGCCCAGTGGGCCCTGGCCGATCTCTGGCCGCACACGCCGCCGCCGCTCGATACCCCGCGGGCGATGATTTTCGACGGGTCCACCCCGCGCAATTGCATGCCCAGCCTGCACACGGCGTGGGCCACCGCGATCTTCATCCATTCCCGGAAGGGTCCGCGGGCCCTGCGTTTCCTCGGTGCTTTCTGGCTGGTCGCCACTCTCGGCGCGACCCTCGGATTCGGTTACCACTACGGCGCGGACATCCTCGCCGGCGTGGTGTTCACCCTCACGATAGAAATCGCGCTGCGCGCCCTCGACCGCGGCCGGGACCGGCGCGGACTCCTGCTGGCCGGCTACGGAACGGCCGTGTTCACCGCGCTGCTGCTCTCGTATCGCTTCCTGTCGCAGGAGCTGGCCGCCCTGCCGTGGCTGTGCGGGCCGCTGCTCGTGCTGGCGACGGCCTCGGTGGTCTACGGCTACGTACGGACCACCAGGCTGTGGGAGCGCGAGGCCGGACGGCTGGCCGTGCCGGAGCCGCGGCGCGAGCCGCAGCCCGAGCTGGTCTGAGCGGCGGGCCGCTCCTCTGGGGCGTCCGGCGGCGGGTCCGTCAGCAGGCCCGTCCGCAGGGTGGCGAGGGTCCGGGTGAGCAGCCGGGACACGTGCATCTGCGAGATGCCGAGCCGGTCGCCGATCTCCGACTGGGTGAGCTCCTGGCCGAAGCGCAGGGACAGGATCTCCCGGTCCCGCTCGGGGAGCTCCGCCAGCAGCGGCTTGAGGGACTCCAGGCACTCGATGCGCTCGTAGACCGGCTCCTCCTCGCCCAGCGGGCGCTGGGCCGTACCCGAATCGGCGTCGTCCAGCGCCGGGGCGTCGAGCGAGCGCGAGGCGTAGACCTGGGCGGCCCGGCGCCCCTCCGCCAGCTCGGCCTCCGTCAGCCCGAGCCGGTCGGCCAGCTCGGCGTCGGTGGCGCGCCGGCCCAGGTCCTGCTCCATCTCGTCGGAGGCCTTGGCCAGGTTCAGCCGGAGTTCCTGGAGCCTGCGGGGGACCTTCACGGCCCAGCTGGTGTCGCGGAAGAAGCGTTTGATCTCACCGGTGACGGTGGGCAGCGCGAAGGTCGTGAACTCCACCCCGCGCGTGACGTCGTACCGGTTGATGGCCTTGATCAGGCCGATCGTGCCGACCTGCACGATGTCCTCGAAGGGCTCGCTGCGGCCGCGGAAGCGGCGGGCGGCGTACTTGACCAGGCTGAGGTTCAGCTCGACCAGGGTGTTGCGCACGTACGCGTACTCGGGCGTCCCTTCCTCCAGTGCGTCCAGCCGCTGGAACAGGGACCGCGAGAGGGTCCGGGCGTCGGCGGTGCTGGCCTTGAGCGGCTCGGCCAGGAGGTCCGCCACGGGCTCCCCCAGGGGTGTCGCCGGGGACTCCTGTGGCGGGCGGCTATGGCAGGCCCCGCGAGGGGTTTCGGCGGCGGGGCGGGCGTGGGCCCACCGGAGCGGGGTCTGCTGCGCACGGGTCTGCTGCGTGCGGGTCTGCTGGATTCGGGTCATGGAACGGACCTCCGGCCCATGTAGATATCACCTGATTCATACCCATTCCTGGCCTTACGACCCTTTCCCCTCCCCGGCGCCTCCCCGGCGGTGCCTCACGTGACCTGTACGACCACCAGGCTGGTGTCGTCGTCGGTGTCCCCGAGGACCGCCGCCATCAGCCGGTCCGCCAGCTCCTCCGCCGGGCCCGGCGGCAGCCGCTCCACCGCCCGGCGCAGCGCCTCCAGGCTCTCGTCCAGCCCCACGTGCCGTCGTTCGACGAACCCGTCCGTGTACAGCAGCAAGGTGTCCCCGGACCGCAGCCCGGTGTACGTCTCCCCGTACCCGGCCCCCGGCAGGGCGCCCAGCAGCACGTTGGACGCGTCCTCCATGAAGCGGGCCCTTCCGCCGCGCAGCAGCAGGACCGGAGGGTGGCCGGCCCCCGACCAGGCCAGCGAGCGGTCCGCCGGGTCGAACAGGGCGCAGACCGCCGTCGCCGTGGGCTGCCCCGGCGTGCGCAGGGTCACCTCGTTGAGCCACTCCATCAGCCGGCCGGGGGAGTTCCCGGTGAAGGCCAGGCCGTGCAGCGCCCCGCGCAGGGCGATCATGGCCGTGGCCGACCCGATGCCGTGCCCGGCGATGTCCCCCACCGTCACCAGCACCTTCCCGTCGGGCAGCGACTGCACGTCGTACCAGTCGCCGCCCACCCGGTACTCCGCGGCGGCCGGCCGGTAGCGGGCCGCCACCCGCAGCCCGGGCGGGGTCTCCAGGGCAGGCGCCTCCGGGACGATGGCGTGCTGGAGCCCCAGCACCAGCTGGTCCCGCAGCTCGGCCTCGGTCCGCGCGGCCGACAGCTGGTCGTACGTGGCGGTGAGCGCGACCTCCGTGTGGTGCTGCGCCGAGACGTCCTGGAACACCCCCGTGATCCCGGTCAGCATGCTGCCCGTCAGCACCGGCTCGGCCGCGACGCGGACCCGGCGCATCCCGCCGCCGGGCCGGAGCACCCGCACCAGGACCTGCCCGCCCTCGTGCCGGTCGGTGAGCGAGCCCAGCAGGCCCTCCAGCCGCTCCCGGTCCTCGGGGTGCAGCCGGGCCCCCAGGGAGCGCAGCGGCACGGCGGCGTCCTCGGGGTGCAGCCCGAACACCGGGTACGCCTGCGCGCTCCACACGGTCGTACCGGCCACCAGGTCCTCCTCGAACACCGCCAGCTGGTCCAGCCGCGCCAGCGCCCGGGTCACCGGCGGGCCGCGCCGGTCGTCGGCGTGCCACATCACCGCCGCGCGCCCGCCGCCCAGCGGCAGCACCC
>NZ_JZWV01000748.1 GCF_000966975.1 Streptomyces katrae
GCGGCAGCACCCGTACCTCGGCCATCGTGTGCTCGGCCGCCGCCCCGGCCTTCGGGGGCCTGGCGTTCGCGGGGGCGGCCGGCAGGACCGGGGCGTACTGCGGGGCGTCGGTGGCGTTCGCCCGGGCGAGCAGCCCGACCAGCTCCTCGTACACGTCGGGGAACAGCTGCGCGACCGGCCGCCCGGCGGGCGCGGGGAGGGGCCCCAGGGCGCGCACGGCGGCGGGGTTGAGGTAGTCCACCCTGTGGGCCCGGCCGAAGCCGGCGGCCTCCCGGTCCCCGGCCGGGAGCGCCACGCTGACGAGCATCGCCGGCAGCACCAGGTCGGCCAGGACCGCCGTCAGCCGGGGCGCCGGGCCCGGGCCGTAGTCACCGCGGTCCAGCACCTGCCCGGCCGGGCCGCACAGGGCCGCCACCGTGGCGCGGACCTCGGCGCCGAGGTCCCGGGCCGAGGGCCAGACGACCAGGGCGAGCCCGACGTTCTGCCCGCCGCGGTGCAGGGGGACCAGCCCCCGGGCCGCCTCGGCGCGCGGACCGGGCAGCCGGCCCTCCGCCCCCGGCCCCTCGGGGAACCACGCGGGCAGGCCCACCGCGAGCGCGCGGTGCAGCGGACCGGCCGTCTCGGGGGGCACCCACCGCCAGTGCGCGGCCTCCATCGGGGTCGCCCCGGACTGCCCGGCCAGCTCCAGGCAGTCGGTCTCGGTACGCCGCCACAGGTAGACGGACTCGACGCCGAGCCGCCGCAGGCCCCCCTCCAGCAGGGCCGACGCCGCCGCGGTGGCCGTGTCGGAGGTCAGCACGGCCGTCGTTCCCCGGCGGGCCCGGCGGGCCTCCGCCGCCGGCACCGCCTCCGCGAGCGCCCCCGGGCCGGGTTCGCGGCCGGCTTCCGGGCCCCCGGCCGCGTTGACGATGTCCGCCGCCAGGTCGGTGGCGGACAGCCCCGTCGACACGGCCAGCCTCAGCAGGTGGTCGGTGGCCTCGGCGGGGGACAGGGACAGCTGGGCCATGAGCACCCCGCAGGCGAGGTCCAGCAGACTCCGCCGGGCCCGGTCGGCGTGCAGGGCCGCCACCTCGGCCGTCAGGTCCGCGACGGCCGAGGAGAGTCCGCTCTCGGGCTGGACCATGACAGCTCCTCAGCGGGGGGCCAGCCAGGTGCGCAGGGCGGTGAGCAGCCGGTCGGGGGCCACCGGCTTGACCACGTAGTCGGAGGCACCGGCGGCCAGGGCCTCCGTCCGGTCGCCCGGCATGGCCTTCGCGGTCACCACCACCACGGGCAGCTCCGCCATCCGGGGCATGGCCCGGATGGCCCGCGTGGTCGCGTAGCCGTCGAGGCCGGCCATCATCAGGTCCATCACCACCAGGTCGACCTCCGGGTGCGCGGCCAGCAGCCTGATACCGGCCTCCCCGTTGTCGGCCGTCAGCACCTGCATGCCCGCCGACTTGAGCACCTCGGTGAGGGCGTACACGTTGCGGGTGTCGTCGTCGACCAGGAGCACCGTCCGGTCCCGCAGGCCCTCGTCGTCCACCGGTGCGGCGAACGTGACGGCGGGGGCGGGCCCGTCCTGCTCCTCGCCGGCCGTGTCCGGCCCGGAGCGCGCCTGCGTCCTGCCGTCGTGCTCCGGCAGGAAGAGGGTGAAGCAGCTGCCCCGGCCCATCGTGCTCTCGGCGGTGATGGTCCCGCCGAGCAGCCGGGAGACCTCGCGGCTGATGGACAGGCCCAGACCGGTGCCGCCGTACGCCCGGTCGGCGCCGCTGTCGCCCTGCTGGAAGGCGTCGAAGACGGACTCCAGCTGCTCCGGGGGGATCCCGATGCCGGTGTCGATGACCCTGAAGGCGAGGACCGGGCCCGCCCCGCGCAGGGAGTCGGGCACCTCCTGCGGGCCGGCGGGCTGGACCCGCAGCGAGACCCCGCCCGTACGGGTGAACTTCAGGGCGTTGGACACCAGGTTGCGCAGCACCTGGCGCAGCCGGGCCTCGTCGGTGACCAGCCCCTCGCCCGCCGACGGCGCCCCGCTCACGGTGAACTCCAGGCCCCGCTCGTCCGCGACGGGCCGGAAGGTGACGTCCACGTAGTCCAGGACGCGCTGCAGGGAGACCGGCTCCGGGTGCACGTCCATCCGCCCGGCCTCCACCTTCGACAGGTCGAGGATGTCGTTGATCAGCTGGAGCAGGTCGGAGCCGGCCGAGTGGATCACGGCCGCGTAGTCGGCCTGCTTCTCCGTCAGGTTGCCCTCCGAGTTCTGGGCGAGGAGCTGGGCGAGGATCAGCAGGCTGTTGAGCGGGGTGCGCAGCTCGTGGCTCATGTTCGCCAGGAACTCCGACTTGTACAGGGAGGCCCGGGCCAGCTCCTGGGCCCGCTCCTCCAGTTCCTGGCGGGCCTGCTCGATCTGGTGGTTCTTCCGCTCGATGTCCCGGTTCCGGTCGGCCAGCAGGGCCGCCTTGTCCTGGAGTTCGGCGTTGCTGCGCTGCAGTTCCCGCTGGCGGGCCTGGAGTTCGCCGGACCGGGCGCTGAGCTCGGCCGTCAGCAGCTGGGAGCGCTCCAGCAGCTCGTCGGTCCGGGCATTGGCGGTCAGGGAGCTGACGTTGACCCCCAGCAGCTCGGTGAACTGCTCCAGGAAGTCGCGGTGCAGGGGCGCGAACGGGCGCAGGGAGGCCAGCTCCAGGGCGCCCAGCACCTGGCCCTCGAAGACGATGGGCAGCACGATCAGGGCGGACGGGTCGGCGGAGCCCGTGCCGGTGAGCACCGGAGCGTATCCGGGCGGCAGTTCGTCCACGACGATCACCCGGTGGTCGGCGGCCGCCTGGCCGACCAGGGACTGGCCCACGCGGAACCGGCGGGGGCCGGACGCGGGGTCGTCGGGCAGCCCGTACGAGGCGATCGCGACGAGCTCCGGGGCCGGGCCCTCGCCCTCGGCCGGCTCGGAGCGCTCGGAGCCCACGGCGCCCTGCGCTCCGTCCTGGGCCAGGAAGAAGCAGCCGTACTGCGCGTGCACCAGCGGCGGCACCTCCCGCATGATCAGCCGGGCCACCGTCGTCAGGTCGCGCCGGCCCTGGATCCCGCCGGAGATCCGCGCGAGGTGGGTCTTGAGCCAGTCCTGCTCCTCGTTGGCCCGGGTGGTGGCGCGCAGCGACTCCACCATGGAGTTGATGTTGTCCTTGAGCGCCCCGACCTCCCCGGGCGCCTCGACGGCGACCGTACGGGTCAGGTCGCCGCGGGCCACGGCGCTGGTGACCTCGGCGATGGCCCGCACCTGACCGGTGAGGTTCGCCGCGAGCTCGTTGACGTTCTCGGTGAGCCGGCGCCAGGTGCCGGACACGTCGGCCACCTCGGCCTGACCGCCCAGCCGCCCCTCGCTGCCGACCTCCCGGGCCACCCGGGTCACCTCGGCCGCGAACGAACCCAGCTGGTCGACCATCGTGTTGATGGTCGTCTTCAGCTCCAGGATCTCCCC
>NZ_JZWV01000749.1 GCF_000966975.1 Streptomyces katrae
GCTCCAGGATCTCCCCGCGGGCGTCCACGTCGATCTTGCGGGTGAGGTCTCCCTCGGCGACGGCCGTGGTGACCTGCGCGATGTTGCGGACCTGGTTGGTGAGGTTGTCCGCCATCGAGTTCACGTTGTTGGTGAGGTCCATCCAGGTGCCCGAGACCCCGTGGACGGTGGCCTGACCCCCCAGGTTCCCCTCCGTGCCCACCTCGCGGGCCACCCGGGTGACCTCCTCCGCGAACGAGGACAGCCGCTCGACCATCGTGTTGATGGTCTCCTTCAGCTCCAGGATCTCCCCGCGCGCGTCGACCCTGATCTTCTGCGTCAGGTCGCCCCTGGCCACGGCCGTGGCCACCTGGGAGATGTTGCGGACCTGCGATGTCAGGTTGTCGGCCATGCTGTTGACGGCGTCGGTCAGCTCGCGCCACACGCCCCCGACGGGCGGCACCCGCGCCTGACCGCCGAGCCGGCCCTCGCCGCCGACCTCCTGCGCCACGCGGGTCACCTCGGTGGTCACCAGGGACAGCTGGGCGACCATGCCGTTGAAGACGGCCGCGATGTTTCCGGGCAGGCCGCCGGCGTCCTCCGGAAGCCGGGTGTCCAGATTGCCGTCGCGGACCGCCATCAGGCCCGCGAGCAGCTGCTCCAGCGTTCTGTCTGTCTCGTCCATGGTCAGTCCCGAAGAGGAGCCGTCGACTCCACTGTGACACGGGAGGGCCCCGTCGGCGTCTGCCCCCGCCGGGCCGTCCTACTCCGTACCGGTGACGTGGCGGCCCCCGCCCGGCGTGCCTCCCGCCCGGCCGCGGCCCCGCGCGGGGGCGGGCGGTAGACCTGGCACCGCAGGCGGGACAGGGGCGCCGCGGGCGCGGCGGACGGACGGCGGGGAGAGACGATGGAGGCTACGGCGAACGGCCCGGCGGCCGCGGCCGCCGCGGCGGAGCTGCTCGGGTGGTGGGCGGCCGGACTCGTCCTCCAGGTGCTGTTCATCAGCACCCTGTCCTGGCCCGAATTGGCCGTCGCCGCGGCCGGCGCCGCCCTGGCGGCCGTGGCCGCACGGGCCGTACGGCGCGCCGCGGGCGCCCGCACCGGGGGCCGGGCCCGGCTCCTCACCGCCCTGCTGCTGTTCCCCGGCGCCCTGCTCACCGACACCGGCAGGC
>NZ_JZWV01000750.1 GCF_000966975.1 Streptomyces katrae
CTGCTCACCGACACCGGCAGGCTGGCCGCCGCCACCGCGCGCGTGCTGCGCGGCCGCCGGGTCACCGGCCGGTTCCACGCCGTACGCCTGCGCCCGGGCAGTGGAGCTGCCTGGGCCTGCGGGCTGCTCTCCGCCACCCCCGGGCTGTACGTCGTCGACCTCCGGCCCCCCGGCGCCACCGCCCTCGCCCACACCCTGCCCGGCCGCCCCACCGCCCTGGAGCGGGCCCTGACCAGCGGGGGCCGCGGATGAGCGGGGGCACGGGGGAGCAGTGGAACGTCTGGCTCGGCGCCGCCGCCCTCCTGCTGGTCCTCGGCCTGCCGCCCGGCCTGGTGGCCGGCTGCCGGGGCACCCCCCAGGAGCGGCTCGCCGGCCTTGCCCTGACCGGGACCACCGCCACCGCCGCGCTGCTCCTGGCCGCACGGGGCTTCGGCCGCAGCGGCTACGAGGACCTCGGCCTGGTCCTGGCCGTGCTGGGCCCGGTCGGCGTCCTGGTCTTCGCCCGCGTCCTGGGCCGCACCCAGGACTCCCGCCCCTCCCCGGGCGCCGAGGGGCCCGGTACGTCCGGACAGGGGGAGTGACGGTGGAGCCCCGGGAGGTCTGCGCCCTCGTCCTGCTCGCCGCCGGGACGGGCGTCCTGCTGCTGTCGGGAGCCGCGCTGCTCGCGCTGCCCCGGCCCTACGCGCGGCTGCACGCCCTGTCGCCCGCCTCCTCCCTCGGCGCCCCGCTGTGCGCCCTGGCCCTGGCCGTGGCCGCCGGGCCCGGCCGGGAGGCGGGGAAACTGCTGGTCGTGGCCGCGCTCATGGTGCTGGGCGGCACCCTGACCACCCTCGCCGTGGGCCGCTCCACCGCCATGGACGAGGGCCGCGTCCCCCGGGACTCCCCGCCGTGACCCCCGCCGGCATCCTCGTCGACCTCACGGTGCTGCTGGTCGCCGCCGTCGCCACGGCGGCCGTCCGCACCCCCGACCCGGTCCGCCAGGCCGTCGTGCTCAGCCAGCTCGGGCTGCTGCTCGCCCTCCTGTTCACCTTCCTCCAGGCCCCCGACGTGGCCCTGTCCCAGCTGGCCGTGGGCACCGTCGTCACCCCGCTGCTGATCCTGCTGACCGTCCGCAAGATCCGCCGGCAGGGCGGCACGGACGGGGGCGCGGGCCGGCGCGGCCGGGGCGGGGACCGGTGAGCCGCACCGCGCGCACCGCGGTGTTCTGGTGCGCGGCCGTCGCCGTCGCCCTCTGCTACGGGATCTCCTGCGGCCACCTCCCCGCGTTCGGCGGCCCCTTCCACCCCTACGCCGACCGGGCCGTCCCGACGGCCCTGGCGCGCCGCACCGCGAACGCCGTCGCCTCCGTCAACTTCGACCAGCGCGGATTCGACACCCTGGGGGAGGAGTTCATCCTCTTCACCGCGGTCCTCGGCGCCGCGATCGTCCTGCGCCGGGCCCGAGACGAACACGTCGTCAGCCCCCGCTCCGGCCGGGTCCTGCCCACCGTCCGCCTCGCCGGCACCGTCCTGCTGCCGGTCGCGCTGGTCACCGGCGTGTACGTCGTCGCCCACGGGCAGCTCACCCCCGGAGGAGGCTTCCAGGGCGGGGTGGTCCTCGCCACCGGACTCCACGTCGCCTACCTGGCGGCCGACTACCGGGTGCTGCGCGCGGTCCGCCCCCGGACCGTCCTCGACCTCGCCGACGCCATGGCGGCCGGGGCCTTCGCCGCCCTCGGGCTGGCCGGCCTGGCCTGGGGCTCGGCCTACCTGGAGAACGTCCTGCCCTGGGGCACGCTGGGCCAGCTCACCTCCGGCGGCATCGTGCCCCTGCTCAACGCCGCGGTCGGGGTGGAGGTGGGCTCCGCCCTCGTCGTGCTCCTCGCCGCCTTCCTCGACCAGGCCCTGGAGATCGAGACCGGATGACGACGGCCCACCTGACGGCGATCCACCTGACCACGGCCCCCCTGACCACGGCCCACCTGACCACCACGGCCCATCTGGCGGCCGCCCCCGTGACCGGCCCGGCCGCCGCCGACCCGCTGCCCTACCTCGCCGCCGGCTGGATCCTCCTCGCAGGCCTCCAC
>NZ_JZWV01000751.1 GCF_000966975.1 Streptomyces katrae
CTCCACGGCCTGGTCACCAGCCGCCACGCCGTCCACGCCATCGGCTGCCTCAGCGTCGTCCAGTCCGGCACCTACGTCCTGCTCCTCGCCGTCGGCTACCGGCGCGGCGGAACCGCCCCCTACTTCACCGACATCCCGCCCGGCACCCTGGTCACCGACCCCGTCGCCCACGCCCTCACCCTGACCGACGTGGTCGTCGGAGCCGCCGTCAGCGCCCTGCTGCTCGCCCTCGTCCTGCAGACCGCCAAACGGCACGGCACCGCCGACCCCGACGCCCTGACCGGCCTCAAGGGCTGAGGCCCCGGTACCGCCGTGACGCACGCCGCCGCCCTGCTGCCGCTCACCGTCGCCTGGCCGCTGCTCGGAGCGGTCCTGCTGGCCGGTCCCGGCCGGTGGCTGCGCAGGACCGCCGCCGACGCCCTCGCCACCGCCTGGGCCACCGCCCAGCTGGCGCTCCTCGCCGGCCTGTGGGCCGCCGCCGGGGACGGGCGGCTCGTCAGCTGGGTCGCCGGCTGGACCCCGGTGGACGGCCACAGCGTCGGCATCGTCCTCGCCGCCGACCGGATCGGCGCCGGACTGGCGCTCCTCGCGGCCGCCCTCGTCCTGGCCGCCCTCGGCTACGCGTGGCGCTACTTCGACGAACCGGAGACCGAGCAGGGGCACGGCGGCGCCTTCCCGGCCCTGCTGCTCCTCTTCGAGGCCGGCATGTGCGGGTTCGCCCTCACCGGCGACCTGTTCGACGCCTTCGTCTTCTTCGAGCTGATGGGCGTCGCCGCGTACGCCCTCACCGCCTACCGCGTCGAGGAGCCCCGCCCCCTCCAGGGCGCCCTCGCCTTCGCGCTGACCGGCTCGGTCGCCGGCTACTGCGCCCTGCTCGGCATCGGCCTGCTCTACGCGCGGACCGGCGAACTGGCCCTGGCCAGGATCGGCGAGGCGCTCGGCCGGCAGCCGCCGGGACCGGTGGCCGCCGCCGCGTTCGCCCTGATCGCCACGGCCATGCTGGTCAAGGCGGCCGCCGTGCCCTTCCACTTCTGGCTGCCCGATGCCCACGCCGAAGCCCCCTCCCCGGTGTGCATGCTGCTGTCCGGGGTCATGGTCGAACTCGGGCTCTACGGGCTGCTGCGCGTCTACTGGACCGTCTTCTCCGGCCCCGGCGGCATCCCCGCGGAGGTCTTCCGCACCACCTTCCTGGTCCTCGGCGCGCTGACCGCCCTGACCGGCGCGGTGCTCTGCTGGCAGCAGCGGCACCTCAAACGGCTGCTCGCCCATTCCACGGTCGGCCACATGGGGCTGTTCCTTTGCGCGGCCGCCCTGCTCACCCCGGCGGGCACCGCCGGGGCCGCCCTCTACGCCCTCGGCCACGCCGGGGCCAAAGCCGCCCTGTTCGCCCTCGTCGGCGTGCTCCTCGACCGGTTCGGCTCGGTGGACGAGCACGGACTGCACGGGCGCGGCCGCGACCTCGTGGCGGCCGGCGCGCTGACCGTGGCGGGAGCCCTGGCCCTGGCCGGACTGCCGCCCTTCGGCACCGGCCTCGGCAAGGCGGTCGCCGAGCACGCCACCGCCCACGGCGCCCCCTGGCTGCTGCCGGTGTTCCTGCTGGTCCCCGCCGTCACCGCGGGCGCCGTCCTGCGGGCCGCCCTGAGGGTGTTCGCCGGAGCGGGGGCGACGCCCCGGCAGCGGCACGCCGGCCCCGAGACCACCGGCGGCGGGGAGGAGCCGGAGGTGCGCGACCCCAGCCGCCGGGTGCCGCGGGTCATGCTCGTCGTCCCCGCCCTGCTGCTCGGAGCCTCGCTCGCCGTCGGCCTGCTGCCCGGGCTCGCCCACCGGATCGCCGAGGCCGCGGCCGGCCCGCCGGTGCCCGAGGCGGAGTGGACGGCCACGGGCGTGCTGCTGGGCCTGGCCGGCGCCGTGCTGGCGGCGGCGATGGCCGCCGCCGCGCTCTGGGGCCCCGCACTGAAGGGCCCGGCCGCCGGGGCCGTACGGGCTGCGGCGGACCGGGCCATCGTCCTCGCGGTGGTGCCGCTGCGCCGGCTGCACTCCGGGCACGTGGGGGACTACGTCGCCTGGCTCGCCGCCGGACTGGCCGCGCTGATGGCCGTGTTCACCCTGTGCGCCCGGGCCGGGTGAGGCCGGCTACACCGCGGCGGTGGCGGCGGCGAGGTCGTCGACCACCTCGGTGAGGCGGCCGTGCCGCCCCAGCGCGGAGCGCTGCCGGTCCGCCCCGCTGCCCTCGTTCCTCAGCCGGCGCAGGAGGTCCTCCACCAGGGCCAGGTCGCCGGTGGCCTCCAGCCCCGGCGCCGCCCGGGCCAGGAGGCGGTCCACCAGGGTGCCGGCGGGCAGCCGTTCGCCGCTGACGGGGTCCAGGTCCAGGCCCCAGCCGTGCAGCCCGTCGGACGCGGCGAGTCCGTGCGCGGCGCGCAGCCGCGAGTCGGAGATCTCCGGGGGCGGCTGGTGGCCCTCGGCCTCGGCGAGCAGGCCCTGGGCGAGCCCGCGGAGCAGGGCGGTCACCAGGACCACCGTCTCGACGTCGGCGTTGGTGTCGGCGATGCGGATCTCAAGGGTGGGCACGTGCTCGGACGGGCGGGAGTACCAGTAGAGCATCCGCCGGTCCATCAGGACCCGGTGCTCGACGAGGGCGCTCACATACGCCTCGTACTGGGCCTCGCGCATCACCGGCGCGGGGCCGACCGTGGGCCAGCGGGAGAACTGCCTGTGGCGGCAGCTGTCGAAGCCGGTGTCACGGCCCAGGAGGAAGGGGGAATTGCCGGTGAGGGACTGCAGCACCGGCAGCCACGGGCGGATGTGGTGGGACAGGGCCAGGGCGGTGGCCCGGTCCATGGTGCCCAGGTGGATGTGGCAGCCGCAGACCAGGCCGTCCCAGCGGTCCACGAGCGCGGCGAACGTACGGGCCATGCGCCGGTAGCGGTCGGTGTCGGTGACGGCCAGCGGCCGGGCGGGCGGGACCGGCGGGGTCCCCGTCGCCACCAGCCGGCACCCGTACTCCTCGGCGGCCGCCACGGCGGTGCGCCGCAGCCGCGCCAGCTCGGCCCGCAGCCCGGAGGTGTCGGTGACCGGCAGGGTGCACACCTCCACCTGCGCGGCGTAGAACTCCGTCTGCACCTGATCGCCCAGCTCGGCGGCGGCGGCCGCGATCACAGCGGGGGCCCGGTCGGCCGGACGCCTGCTGGCCCGGTCGACCAGCAGGTACTCCTCTTCCACGCCCATCGTCAGCGCATGCATCGGGGTCTCCTCGCTCTGGACCGGGCGTCTACCCGTACGCGCCCGGCGCAGTCAAGCGGACGCGCGTCACGCGTCAGCGGTCGTCGCGCATGTCGTCCAGATCCTCCTCGCGCAGGTCCCGCATCACATCACGCATGGTCGCGTCCTCCCGGCCCCGCTCGTGCGTGATCTCATCGGGCGTGCGCGGCCGTCCGCCCGTCCTCAGCTGCTCAGGACTCGGCGACCGCCCGCGGATCCGCCGCCCCTCGCCCTTCTCCGGGGCACGCCCCCGGTCCTGGCCCTCACCGTGCTGCCTGTCACCCATGACGCACACTCCTGAACTCCCTGATGCCCTCCCTTTCCATCCCGGTTCCTCCCTTTATGAAGGTACCCCCGCGCGTTTGTCCCTACCGCCCCCGGGCAGACGCCGACGTGCCGCCCCGTGGTCTCGAATGCGGGGCGGACCACATGCCGGGCCGGGAGGCGGCCGGGAGGCGGTCGGCAGAGGATGGAGGGGAGCCGGGGTTCCCGCGCCGTCCGCCCGGGCGGCCGGGCGGTGTGCGGGACGGAGCTCCCCGTGGGGTGCGTGCCGGATGAACGAGGACATCCAGGTCGACGACCTGATCAACAGCGCGGCGCAGGCCGCCGGCGGCTGGCTGGGCTCCCTGCCCGTCGCCCTCATGGCCACCAGCGCCACCGGCACGATCGTGCGCTGGAACCAGGTCGCGCAGGAGCTCCTCGGCTACGCCCCGCCGCAGATGCTCGGCCACCACATCGCCGACCTGCTGCACCCCGGATCCGACCGCAGCCTGGGCCGCTCGCTCTGGGAGACGGCGGCCACCGGGCGCGGTGTGATGGGCACGGTCACCGCCTGGCACCGCGACGGGCATCCCATGGAGCTGGAGATCTGGGCCTCGCCCGTGGCCGACCGGCAGGGCGCCGGCGCCGCCACCGTGC
>NZ_JZWV01000752.1 GCF_000966975.1 Streptomyces katrae
GGTCTTCGCCGCCGACGCACCCGCCGCCCGGCGCATCCGTGGCTCCTCGGCGGTGTGGGACGGCCTGTTCGCCCGATCGCCCGTGGGCATCGCCATCCTCGACACCCAGCTGCGGTTCCTCCAGGTCAACGCCGCCCTGGAGGCGATGAACGGCCTGCCCGAGTCGGCTCACGTGGGGCGCCGCCTCGCCGAGATCCTTCCGGCGGTCAACGCCCGTGAGATGGAGGAGGCCATGCTCCAGGTCCTGGAGACCGGGGAGCCGGTCCTCGACCGCCGCCGCATCGGACGCACCCCGGCCGAACCGGACCACGACCGCGTGTGGTCCTGCTCCTACGTACGGGTCGAGGACCCCGCGCACATGCCCATCGGAGTCATCGCCTCCCTCGTCGACATCACCGACCAGCGCCGCGACCACGTCGAGGCGGAGGCGGGCCGGCGCCGGCTCGCCCTGCTCAGCGAGGCCAGCATCCGGATGGGCTCCAGCCTCGACCTGGAGCGCACCGCGCAGGAACTCGCCGACCTCGCCGTGCCCCGCCTCGCCGACGCCGTCACCGTCGACGTCCTCGGCGCCCTGGCCGACGGAGAGGAACCCGGTATGGGCCTCACCGGCGGCGCGGCCCTGCGGCGGCTGGGCCGGGCCCCGCTGGGCGGGTCCCTGGTGACGGACATCCTCGCCCCGCTCGGCCGGACCCTCGTCTTCCCCGCGGCCGCCCCCTACACCCAGGCCCTCGCCGGCCGGCAGCCCTACCTGGTGGCCCGCCTCGACGGACCGGCCATCGCCTCCGCGGCCCGGCACACGGCCAGACCCGCGCAACTGGTCGAGGCGGGCGTCCACTCCTTCGTCATGGCCCCGCTCGTGGCCCGGGACCGGGTCCTCGGCGTGGCCAGCTTCTACCGCACCCGCCCCCTCGGCCCCTTCGGCTCCGAGGACGTCACCCTCGCCTCCGAACTCGCGGCCCGCGCGGCCCTCAGCATCGACAACGCCCGCCTCTACCACCGCGAGCACGAGACCGCCGTGATCCTCCAGCGCAGCATGCTGCCCCAGCACATCACCCCGCCCCCGGGCATCGACGTCAGCCACCGCTACCTGCCCGCGAGCGACGTCAACGAGGTCGGCGGGGACTGGTACGACGTGCTGCCCCTCGCGGGCGGCAAGGCCGCGCTGCTGATCGGCGACGTCATGGGCCACGGCATCGGCGCCGCCGCCGTCATGGGCCGGCTGTCGGCCTCCGTACGCTCCCTCGCCCGCCTGGACCTGTCGCCGGTGCGCCTGCTGCACCAGCTGGAGGCCGCCCTCGCCGACCTGTCCGAGCCGATGCTGGCCACCTTCCTGTACGTGGTCGTCGACCCCGCCGCCGGCCGCTGTACCGTCACCCGGGCCGGCCACCCGCCGCCCGCCCTCGCCCTCCCCGACGGCACCGTCCGCATCCTCGACACCCCGCCCGGGGTCCCCCTGGGGGTCGGCGGCATCGCCTTCACCCCCACCGAGGTCGAGGTACCCCCGGGCAGCCTCCTCGTCCTCTACACCGACGGCCTGATCGAAGCCCGCGGCAGCGACCTCGATGAGCGGCTGGCCGAACTCGCCCAGCTCCTCGCGGACCCGCAGCGCCGGCTGGACCACGTCTGCGACTCCCTGATCACCCACCTGGTCCCGGCCGCGGCGGACGACGACATCGCCCTCCTCGTCGCCCGGGTCGGCGGATAGCCCCCGCGCCCGGCGTTCCGACCGCGCGTCCCGGCAGGGGCGAGGACGAAGGCCCCCGCAGCGCCCGGAAGGGGCGGCGCGGGGGCCTTCGGCCGGTCGCGGGGGTCAGTTCTTGCCGAGGAGGCCGTTCATCCGGGTGATCTCGGCGCTCTGGGAGGCGATGATCGCGGCGGCCATGTCCTTGGCGGGCTGGTACCTGCCGTCCGTCTGCTCCGTCCTGGCCATGGCGACGGCGCCCTCGTGGTGCTTGACCATCAGCCGGAGGAAGGCGGTGTCGAACTCCTTGCCGGAGGCCTTGGTGAGCTGGTCCATCTCCTCGCCCGTCATCATCCCCGAGCCGCCGGACATGGAGTGGCCGGAGTGGCCGCCGCCCTCGGCGGCGGGCACCTGCTCGCCCCAGGAGGCCAGCCAGCCGGAGAGGGTCTTGATCTCCGGGTCCTGGGCCTTCCTGATCTCGTCGGCGAGGGCCTTGACCTCGGGCGACTCGGCACGGGTCGCGGCGAGCGAGGCCATCTCCAGGGCCTGGCGGTGGTGCGGGACCATGCCCTTGGCGAAGGCGGTGTCGGCGGCGTTGTTCGCGGCCGCGCCCTGCGCGGTGCCCGAGGGGGCGGCGGAGGCGGAGGCCGGGGCGGAGGCGTCGTGGCCGCCGCCGTGTCCGGAGGCGCCGTCGGACTTCCCGCCGCAGGCGGCGAGGACGAGGGCGGCGGTGACGGCCGCGGCGAGCGCGGTGGTACGGCGGACCAGGGAACGGTTTGCGCGCATGGTGGTGCTTCTCCTGTGCTGTGACGTGCGGGAACGGGCTCGGCCGGCGGGAGCGCCGGAGAGCCGCCCTATAC
>NZ_JZWV01000753.1 GCF_000966975.1 Streptomyces katrae
GGGCTCGGCCGGCGGGATCGCCGGAGAGCCGCCCTATATGCGCAGGAGCTGGAGTTCGCTGAGGGACGGGGGCGCCCGCCCGTACGCCGTCGCCCCGGCCGGCGCCGCGTGCGCGGCCGCCGCGCCCGCGGGTACGCCGCCGGGCGCGGGAGCGAGGGCGGGCAGCACCGGGCCACCGCTGGTGCCGGAGGCCGCGCACGCGGGGTCGGCGTGCTGGGCGTGCCCACCGCCACGCCCGCCGTGCGCGGGGCCGTCCTCGTGCCCGCAGACACGGGCGCCGACGGCCGACACGGGGTGGGCGGCGGTGGCACGGGCGAGGACGGAGGTCGCGGAGGCGGTTCCGGCGGGGGCCGGGGCACCCGGACCGGTCGTCCCGCCATGGGGCGCGGCCCCGGTGGCGGGCCGGGCGTGCGTCACGGCCGTGGTCCCCGCGTGGGGCATGGCGCCCGGGGTGGGCCGCGCCGGGCCGCCCGGGCCCAGGCCGTGCATGGCGAGGAGGCCCGTGAGGACCGTCAGGACGAGGAGCAGGAGGGCGGGCCGGCCGGCAGGCCGCCCCACTCGTTCTGCTCGCGTCGTCCTCATGCCGGGCATCGTATGCGAGCCCGTCGGGATACTCCAAAGGGGTAGGGGGTATGTGACGCCGGCCTCAGGCGGGCCGGCCCCGGTGCAGCTCCAGTGGCCCGCTGCCCTCGGCCAGGGCATCGAGGCAGGCCTTGATCTGCCGGCGCAGGTGGGGCTTGACCAGCCCGCGGAGCTCCTCGCGGGGCGCGGTGCGCCATTCCAGCAGTTCGGTGGGCTCCAGCCGGATCCGGTCCAGCGCCGCCGCGTCCAGCACCCCGCCGTCGTAGAGGAACCTCACCCGTGCCGGGTAGCCCGGGCGGTGGGACCAGTTGACGGCCAGGAGCCGGCCCGGAGCCAGGTCCAGGCCGATCTCCTCGCGGACCTCCCGCGCCGCGGCGGCCCGGGGGGTCTCCCCGAGGTCGCTGTCGACCCCGCCCCCGCACCAGCAGCACCCCGCCCGCCGCGTCGGTGAACAGCACGTTCGCCGCGGTGAGGGCCTTGGGCCGGGCGGCCCGGTGGGCGGCGGCGTCGTAGCCGCCCGCGTGCTCCCGGGCCGCGCGGTCCGCCGGGTCCAGGCCGGCCGGGGAATCGGGCTGCGGGACGCCCTCGACGAGGTGCGCGAGGGAGCCCGAGTACAGCGCGGCCAGCGCGGCGCGCAGCCGGGCCGCCAGCCGGGCGGACAGCTCCCGCAGGGCCTCCTCGGGGGCGAGCCAGCGCGCCTCGGAGACCTCGCCGTCGGGGAAGGAGAGCGCCCCGGCCCGTTCGTCGGAGAGCGGCCCCACCAGGTACACGTGCACCACCAGCGAGCGCCCCAGGACCCCGGGCCGGCAGGAGTCCACGGCGAGCAGCCGCCCGACCGGCACGGTCAGGTCCAGCTCCTCCTTCAGCTCCCGGGCCAGCCCCTCCTCCGGGGTCTCGGTGTCCTCCACCGTCCCGCCCGGCAGTTCGAAGCCGTCCTTGTAGGAAGGGGTCAGCACGAGGACCCGTCCGCCCGCGTCCAGGACGATCCCGGTGGCGGCGACCAGCGGGGACGGCTGGGCGGCGTAATAGGCGCGCAGGGCTTCGGGCGAGGGTCGGTCGGGCACGGGACGGCTCCTGTCGGACGGGCGGCTCCCGCGCATCACTATCACGCCCGGGCGAGGAGCATGCCGCCCATCGTGACCATGGTCGCGGCCACCAGTCCGTCCAGCACCCGCCAGGCACCCGGCTTCGCGAGCACCCCGCTCAGCAGCCGGGCGCCGTAGCCGAGGGTGGAGAACCAGGTCAGGCTCGCCAGGCCGGCCCCGATGCCGAAGGCCCAGCGCAGGTCCCCCCGGTCGGCGGCCAGCGAGCCGACCAGCAGCACGGTGTCCAGGTAGACGTGCGGGTTCAGCCAGGTCATCGCCAGGCAGGTCAGCACGGCCGCGCGGGCGGACCCGGAGGCGGCCCCCTCGGCGCTCAGGGCCGCCCCCGGGGCCGGGCGCAGCACCCGGCGCGCGGCGAGGACCCCGTAGCAGATCAGGAAGCCGCCGCCGGCGATGCCGACGGCCGTCAGGGCGGCCGGCCAGGCCGTGACGAAGGCGCCGACGCCGGCCACGCCGAGGGCGATGAGGAGCGCGTCGGACACCGCGCAGATGGCGACCACCCACAGGACGGCGTGCCGGCGCGCGCCCTGCCGGAGCACGAAGGCGTTCTGCGCGCCGATGGCGACGATGAGGGACAGACCGGTGCCGAAGCCGGCCAGGAGCGCTGCGGTGATGCCGTTGTTCATGCTCCGACCGTAGGCAGCGCGGTCAGCTGAGTACAGCTAAAGATTTTTACGTACCCTTAGCGTTCGTGATGGACGAGCTTCCCCTGGACCAGGTACGGACCCTGCTCGCGGTCGTCGACGAGGGCACCTTCGACGCGGCCGCCGCCGCCCTGCACGTGACGCCCTCCGCCGTCAGCCAGCGGGTCAAGGCCCTCGAACAGCGCACGGGGCGGGTCCTGCTGATGCGCAGCAAACCGGTCCGCGCCACCGAGTCCGGCGAGGTGGTGGTCCGCTTCGCCCGCCAGCTGGCCCGGCTGGAGCGCGACGCGCGCGCCGAGCTGGGGATGGGCACGGCCGACGGGCAGGGGCCGGTCCGGCTCCCGATCGCGGTGAACGCGGACTCGCTGGCCACCTGGTTCCTGCCGGTGCTGAGCCGGGTCCCGCAGGACCCGCCCGTCTGCTTCGAGCTGTACCGCGAGGACGAGTCCCACACCACGGCACTGCTGCGCGAGGGTCAGGTGATGGCGGCCGTCACCTCCTCGCCCGACCCGGTCGCGGGGTGCACCGTACGGGCGCTCGGGCTGGCCCGCTACCTGCCGGTGGCCGCCCCCGGCTTCGCGGCCCGCCACCTGGCCGGGGAGCCGGCGGCGGACCTGCGCACGGCGCCGACCATCGTCTTCGACCGCCGCGACGACCTCCAGGACTCCTTCGTCCGCTCGCTCACCGGGGACGGCACGGGCGCCTCGCCCGTCCGCCACCGGGTCCCGACCTCGGAGGGCTTCCGCGACGCGGTGGCCTCCGGACTCGGCTGGGGACTGGTGCCGGAGGCGCAGGCCGGGCCCCTGCTGCGCGCCGGGGCGCTCGTACGGAAGCTGGACTCGCCCGCCCTGGCGGCGGTGGCCCGGCTGGTCGCCGAGACCGCCCGCGGGGCGCTCCTGCCGCCGGGCCGGCCCGGCTCCGGCGGCCCCGGCGCCGGGGACCGCCCGCGCTGAGCACGCCGGGAGCCGGGGCGCCCGGGACGCGTACCGGCTCCGCCACCCGGACCC
>NZ_JZWV01000755.1 GCF_000966975.1 Streptomyces katrae
GCATATCGCCTCATATGACGCGAACCCCCTGCCTCGTACGGGTGGCCCGGCCACCGCCGTTCACCCGAATCGGGACCTCCGCCGGCGCTGCCCGGCGGCCGGCATGCGGTGGCGCCGGCGGTAGGAGAGGGTGACGGCCCCCAGCAGCGGACCCCAGGCGACCAGCGGCAGGTAGACGAAGCCGACGAGGAGGGCGCCGCGGGCTGTCATCGCCCCGCGGGCCGTCATCTCCTCGTGCGGCAGCAGCCACCACAGGGCGAACGGGGTCCACAGCAGCGTCAGGGCCACGGCCCCCGCCCCGGCGACGGCCGCCACCACGCGCGGCGCCGGCCGGCGCCCGCCCGCCCACGGCACCCACCGCGGCAGCACCTCACCCCAGGGCCGCACCAGCCCCAGGGTCAGCAGCGCCAGCAGTTCGCTCACCACGCTCAGCGCCACCACGTACACCCGGCCCCAGCCGGGTATCCCGGCCTCCGCGTACCCGGCCCCGGTGTACCCGGCCAGGAACCCGGCGGCGAGGGACACCCGCCAGATCCCGCTCGGCAGGGTCAGCAGGGCGGTGACATGGGCGGCGCGGACGGCCCAGCGGGGCGCTGCCGGAACGCCCCGGCGGAGGTGTGGTGTGGTCATGCGCACCAGCCTGCCGCCCGCTCCGCGCCCCGGCGTCGCCCTGGAGGACGGCCCGCCGGGCAGCCCCGCGCAGGAGCCCGCGGCCCCCTTCTCCCCCGCGCGGGGGAGACCTGCGTAAATACGGAAAACGCCCCGGACGAATTGACGTCCGGGGCGTGCGTCTGCGTATATTCGTTGATTCACGCCTACTATTGAAATGAGGGCGTGAGGAAGCTTTGCAGGGACATCGTATCGCGCAGGGAGCGAAATTGTCAAACAAGGAATTCCAGAGCGAGCAGCAATTCATCGACATGCTCTACGCGCGCCTCGAAGACCTGCGGGACAAGGCCGAACGCGCCGTCAAGGGTGCCCTGGCCGCGAACGGTAACGGATTCCAGGCGCGGCTGGAACGCGATGTCATGGTCGCCGAGCAGTCCGGGCTGCTTTCCGCTCTGAACGCCGCCGAGCACGGCCTGTGTTTCGGCCGCCTGGAGTTCGCCGACGGCCGCGACCACCACATCGGCCGGATCGGAATCAGACAGGACGACACCGAACGCACCCCGCTCGTCCTCGACTGGCGCGCCGACGTCGCGCGGCCCTTCTACCTCGCGACCGGCCACGTCCCCATGGGCCTGCGCCGCCGCCGCCACATCACCACCCGCGGCCGTGAGGTCACCGCCCTGCACGACGAGATCCTCGACCTCACCGACACCGAGCGCACCGGCTACGAGGGAGCCGACGCCGACGCCGTGCTCCTCGCCGCGCTCGACGCCGCCCGCACCGGCCGCATGCACGACATCGTGCAGACCATCCAGGCCGAGCAGGACCGCGTCATCCGCTCCCCGCACCAGGGCGTCCTGGTCGTCGAGGGCGGCCCCGGCACCGGCAAGACCGCCGTCGCCCTGCACCGCGCCGCCTACCTCCTCTACGCCCAGCGCGAGCTCCTCGGCAAACGCGGCGTACTGATCGTCGGCCCCAATCCCGCCTTCCTCGGCTACATCGGGGAGGTCCTGCCCTCCCTCGGCGAGACCGGGGTCCTCCTGGCCGCCCCCGGCGACCTGTTCCCCGGCGTCCGCGCCACCGGCACCGACCGTCCCGGCGCCGCCGAGGTCAAGGGCCGCGCCGCCATGGCCGAGGTCCTCGCCCGGGTCGTCGCCGACCGCCAGACCCTCCCCGAGGGCGTCCCGGCGGGCAGCGGCGAGGACAACGACCGCGTCCCCGAGCCCGCCCTGGAGATCGACCACGACGACTACGGCACGCTCCTGCTCGACCGCACCATGGCCCACGCCGCCCGCGACCGGGCCCGCGCCACCGGACTGCCCCACAACCTGGCCCGCCCGTACTTCGCGTTCTCCGTCATCGACGCCCTCACCGAGCAGCTCACCGACCGCCTCGGCGCCGATCCCTACGGCGGCCCCAACCTCCTCGGCCCGGACGACGTCGCCCAGCTCGGCAAGGAGATCGCCACCAGCGCCGACGTCCACGCCGCCATCGACACCCTCTGGCCGCACCTGACCCCCCAACAGCTGGTCTCCGAGTTCCTCGCCGACCCCACCCACCTCTCCGAGGAGGACGCCGCGCTGGTCCGCCGCCCCGCCGGCGACACCGACGACTGGACCCCCGCCGACGTCCCCCTCCTCGACGAGGCCGCCGAACTCCTCGGCGTCGACGACACCGCCGAGCGGGCCGCCGCCGAACGCGACCGGCTGGAGCGCGTCGCCTACGCCCAGGGCGTCCTCGACCTCTCCCTGGGCTCGGAGTCCTACGAGTTCGAGGACATGGAGAAGGAGTACCTCGCCGCCCACGACGTCATCGACGCCGAGCGGATGGCCGAGCGGCACGAGGAGGCCGACCACCGCACCGCCGCCGAACGCGCCGCCGCCGACCGGACCTGGGCCTTCGGGCACGTCATCGTCGACGAGGCGCAGGAACTGTCCGAGATGGCCTGGCGGCTGCTGATGCGCCGCTGCCCCACCCGCTCCATGACCCTCGTCGGCGACCCGGCGCAGACCGGCGACGAGGCGGGCTGCGGCTCCTGGAAGCGGATCCTCGACCCCTACGTGGGCGACCGCTTCGACCGCGTCCGGCTCGGCGTCAACTACCGCACCCCCGCCGAGATCATGGAGGTGGCCGCCGCCGTGCTGCGCCACCACCACCCCGGGTTCGAACCGCCCCGCTCGGTCCGCTCCACCGGCGCACGGCCCTGGGTGCGCGAGACCGGGGACCTCGCGGCCGCCGTCGCCGAGGGCGTGCGCGACACCGCACCCGCCGAGGGGCGCCTCGCCGTCATCGCCCCGCGCCCGCTGCACCCGGCGCTCGCCGACGCGCTGCCCGGCGTACGGGCGGGGGAGGAGCCCGACCTCACCCGGCCCGTGGTCCTGCTGGACCCGCGCCAGGCCAAGGGGCTGGAGTTCGACACGGTGATCGTCGCCGAGCCCGCGCAGTTCCCGCCGAGCGACCTCTACGTGGCCCTCACCCGGGCCACCCAGCACCTGGGCGTCGTCCACACCGGGAGCCTCCCGGACGGGCTCGCGGACCGCACCGGCTGACCGTCGAGGTCCGGCCATTCGCCGCGCGGCGAGTGGCCGGATTCGCCTGGGCGCCCGGGGAGTCGGCCGTCGTAGTGTGGCGAGATGCCTGTTTCCGACATCGTTCCCCTCAGCCCGGACTTCGACGCCGACCCCCACTCCTTCTTCGCGAAGCTGCGCGCGGCGGGGCCGGTCCACCTGGTCAGCGATCCGAACACCCGCCTTTCCGAGCCGTACTGGCTCGTCGTCGGCTACGAGGAGGCCCGGGCCGCGCTGACGCACCCGGGCCTGCGCAAGGACTGGCACGCCACGGACATGTTCCCGGAGTTCGAGCGCACCGCCGCCAACGCGAACATGCTCGAATCCGACCCGCCCCACCACACCCGGCTGCGCCGCCTGGTGGCCCGGGAGTTCACCGCCCGCCGGGTGGAGGCGATGCGGCCGCGCGTCGAGCAGATCACCGACGGGCTGCTGGACGCGATGGCCGCCCGTCCCGAACGGTCGGCCGACCTGATCCGGGACCTGGCCTTCCCGCTGCCCATGACGGTCATCTGCGAGCTGCTCGGCGTCCCCGACCTCGACCGCGAGAGCTTCCGCGAGTGGTCCAACGACGTCGTCGCCCCCAAGCCCGGCACCCTGGACAACACGGCCCAACGCCGGCTCAGCGCCTACCTCGTGGACCTCGTCGCGGCCAAGGCCGAGTCCCCGGGGGACGACCTGCTCAGCGCGCTCATCCGCACCCGCGACGAGGACGGCGACTCGCTCTCCCCCGACGAGCTGATCGGCATGGCCTTCCTGCTGCTGGTCGCCGGGCACGAGACCACCGTCAACCTCATCTCCAACGGCGTACGGGCCCTGCTCGCCCACCCCGACCAGCTGGCCGCGCTCCGCGCCGACTGGGACGGGCTGCTCGGCGGGGCCGTGGAGGAGATGCTCCGCTACGACGGCCCCGTCCAGAACTCCACCTACCGCTACACCGGCGAGGACGTGGAGATCGGCGGTGTGGTCATCCCCGCCGGCCAGGCCGTCCTGGTCTCGCTGGCCGGCGCCGGCCGCGACCCCGAACGCTTCCCCGAGCCCGACGTGTTCGACATCCGCCGCGCCCCGGGAGGCCACCTCGCCTTCGGGCACGGCCTGCACTTCTGCATCGGCGCCCCGCTCGCCCGGATGGAGGGCCGCATCGCCGTCCGCGGCCTGCTCGAACGCTTCCCGGACCTGGCACTGGATCCGGCCGGCGGTCCGCTGGAGTGGCTCCCCGGGGCCCTGATGCACGGGGTGAGCCGCCTTCCGGTCCGCTGGTAGCCGCCCCGTCGGGAACCCGCCCCCCGCCCGGCCGGACCGGACCGGGCCGGGGCGGATCCCGGTCACCGAACACGGTTTGGACTGCCCGCCGGATCCTCAATACGATCCGGCGATGATCACAAGAAAACGGCTGGCGGCCGGGGCCTGCGGCCTGTTCGTCGCCTTGACCGCGGGGCTCTTCCCGCAGACCGCAGCCGCTGCCGACGGGCCGGCCAAGGAGCCGCCCAAGGTCGAGCTCGTGCTCGACGTCAGCGGCTCCATGCGCGCCAACGACATCGACGGCCAGTCCCGCATGGCCGCGGCCAAGCAGGCCTTCAACGAGGTCCTGGACGCGGTGCCCGACGAAGTCCGCCTGGGCATAAGGACCCTGGGCGCCACCTACCCGGGCGAGGACCGGGCGCTCGGCTGCAAGGACACCAAGCAGCTCTACCTCTACCCCGTCGGCACGGTCAACCGCACCGAGGCCAAGACCGCCGTCGCCACCCTCGCCCCCACCGGCTGGACCCCCATCGGCCCGGCCCTCCAGGCCGCGGCCCAGGACCTCGACGGGGGCAACGCCACCCGCCGGATCGTGCTCATCACCGACGGCGAGGACACCTGCGCCCCGCTCGACCCCTGCGAAGTGGCCCGTGACATCGCCGCCAAGGGCATCCACCTCGTCGTGGACACCCTCGGCCTCGTCCCCGACGCCAAGACCCGCTCGCAGCTGACCTGCATCGCCGAGGCCACCGGAGGCACCTACACCTCCGTGGCCCACACCGCCGAACTCTCCGGCAGGGTCAGACAGCTCGTCACCCGCGCCGCCGACCCCGTCGCCACCCCCGTGGCCGCCGAGGGCGCCAAGAGCTGCGAGAACGCCCCGGCCCTCAAGGCCGGCCTCTACAGCGACCGCGAGACCTTCGGCGAGCACCGCTGGTACAAGGTCGACGTCCGCCCCGGCCAGGAACTGCGCGCCTCGGTGAGCATCGGCGCCGACCGGGCCGTCAACAACGACTACGGGATCCTGCTGCGCGCGACCACCGTCCACGGCCGGGAGATCGTCCGCGGCTCCGAGGCCGGTGACGGCCGCACCGACGTGATCTCCACCGGCCTGCGCTACCCGAAGGCCGAGGCGGACGGGGACGAGGCCGACAAGCCCGAGACCGTCTGCCTCCAGGTCAGCAACTCCTTCTCCGCCGGACCGGCCGTCAAGACCGCACCCGGCATGCCCGTCGAGCTGACCGTCGATCTCGTCGACGGCCCCGACGACGGCTCCGACGTGGCCTCCTTCGGCCTCGGCCGCGGCTGGTGGCTGATCGGCCTGCTGGTCCTCACCGGCCTGCTGGCCGGCCTGGTCTGGGGCTGGATCTCGCGCTGGCGCATCTCCGTCTGGAGGACCAACTGATGCGTACCGTACGCACCCTGGCCGCCGCCCTCCTCGCGGGCGCGGCCCTGCTGGCCCCGGCGGCCGCCGCCACCGCCGCCCCGAGCCCCACGCCCAGCCCGGGCGGGGGCACCGGCAAGGACGGCAGCGCCCCGACCGAGGCCGGTACGGGCTTCCGCACCGCGGCCCTCTTCCGGCCCGGGCAGAAGGCCACCGCCTCGGCGTCCACCGGTGACTACCTCTACTGGGCGGTACCCGCCGACACGGGCCAGCGGCTGACCGTCCGGGCCACCGTGACCCTGCCGGAGTCCGCCGCCCGGCACGGCGCGCAGACCTGGCAGCTCGACCTGTACGACGGGCTGCGCCGCCGGCAGGCCTGCACGTACGGCAACCAGCACGTGGCCGCGGCCAAGGAGGCCGCCTCCGTGGAGCTCTCCTGCACCCTGCGCACGGTCCGCTCCGGGGCCGAGCCGTGGTCGAACGACCCGCTGCCGGGCAGCTACTACGTCCGCCTCACGGTCGTCGGCGTGCCCGAGGACGACCACGGCCTGCCCGTGAAGGCGCAGGTCGAGGCCGAGGTGAAGGAGACCGGCGGGGCGCAGGCGGTGGACGCCGCCCTGGCCGAGCCGCTGGTCCCGGGCATCGCGGGCGCCTCGGAGCAGCAGCGCGAGGCGCGTGCGCCGGAGGGCGGCTGGTCCGGCGGCTGGTGGTCCGACCGCTGGCTGTGGACCGCGGCCGGAGGGGTGCTCGGGGCCCTCGCGGGCATCTGGGGATACTCCGTGACCAGGGGTTCGGGCCGCCCGGCCCGGCCGCAGGGCTGAACGCGCGCCGCACCGGTACCCGGTACCGGTGCGGCGCACCCGGGCGGTGCCCCCGTACCGTGCCGGACCATCATCCGGCCACGGAGCGTGGGCTATGTTGGAAGAAGAGTGACGTGAGAAGGAGGCCGCCGGTGTCATCGGGGCAGCAGGCACGCGCGCAGGCAGCCGCGATCACGCCCAGCCAGAGCCCGCCCCCGGAGCGGGAGAAGCCGGCGGCGGAGCGGCTCCTCGCGCTGTTCGACGGCCGCAGGCTCTCCCCGGGCCAGCGGCGGATCGCCCAGTACCTGATCGACCACCTCACCGAGGCGGCGTTCCTGTCCATCACCGAACTCGCCGAGCGGGTGGGGGTGAGCCAGCCCTCCGTGACCCGCTTCGCCGCCTCCCTCGGGTTCAGCGGCTATCCGGCCCTGCGCGAGGTGCTCCAGCCGATGGCGCTGAGCGCGGTCGCCGGGGCACCGCCGACACCCGGGAGCAGATCCGCCACAACGAGCTCCAGGCCGCCGTCGACGCCGAGATCGAGAACCTCGAGAACGTCCGGCGCCTGCTCGCCGACACCAACCAGGTGCTGGGCATCGGCCGCGAGCTGGCCCGTTCCGTCCCGCTGACCGTGCTGGGCCTGCGGATCTCCGTCTCCCTCGCCGAGTACTTCGCGTACGCGGCCCGCCGCATCCACCCCGACGTGCGCCTGGTGACCCGGGGCGGCAGCGTGGCCTACGACGCCCTGCTCCAGTCCCGGGCGGCGGGCGGCAGCTGGGTGCTCGCCTTCGCCATGCCCCGGCACGCCAACGAGACCCTGGCCGCGCTGCGGGCGGCCCGCAGCACCGGACTGAGGGTGGTCCTGATCACGGACCCGACGGTGGGACCGCTGGTGGAGGAGGCCGACGTGGTGCTGACGGCGGGCACCGGTTCGCGGCTGGTCTTCGACTCCTACGCGGCCCCCGGCATGCTCTCCGCGGCCCTGCTCCAGGCGATGGCGGACGCGGACCCCGAGCGGACCCAGGCCCGGCTGGAACAGTACGAGCAGGCCGCCGACCAGCACGGTTTCTTTATGTAAGGGCGATTTTCACCCGATGTGCACCGGGCTGAAGCGGGGATATTCATGCCCTGGGGATGCATGAAATTTTTCATTCCCTTGCTTACTCGACGGTATATATGTTTACTGACGCAGGCGCTCCGGATCCCTCAGACGCCAAGGCGGCCGTTCCCCGCGACCGCCTCGAACGGACACCCAGTACGCCGAACCTCCTCACGGCGGCACCGGGTGTCGGGTCAGGGCTTACGGATCCCCCGGAGGAGCGCCCCTGGCGGCCTCGGTCAACCCCTGGGCCGAGGCCGCCCCCTTTGCTCCACCAGTCTCTCGATCAGAGTTCCACACCCCTCGGAAGTGACGAGATGCCCCAGACGGCCACCCTCACGCGCAGCCCGGACTGGCCCCTCCAGGTCAAGGCCCCCGGCACGCACGACTGGGAACGCAGCGCCACGCGCTGGCTGCGGGACCTCCTCCCGGCCCGCTACGGCAGCTATCTGACGCTGACCCGTCACCACGCCCTGCTCGCCCGGCATGTGCAGCTCCAGCTCCAGCACGAGATGCGCGCGGTCCGCGTGGCCCTGCACACCAGCCGCGCCGAGCTGCCGACCATGGGCGTCGCCGAGTCGGTCATCGAGAACACGATACGGATGTACGCCATCGAGCTGGAGCAGCTCGGCCGGCTCTCCCGCGGCGCGCGCCTGGTCTCCGACGCGCTGCTGGCGGCGGCCGGCCCTGGCCAGCGCAGGCGCTGACCCGGGCCGGCCGCGGGCGGTCAGCCCTGGCAGAGGCCGCGCGCGTAGTCGTACGTCGCGGTCGCCTGCGAGTACTTCCACTGCGGGGCCAGCAGCGAGTCCGCCACCTGGCGCGCGGCGGACGGGCTCTCGACGACGTAGCCGAAGTCCTGGAGCCAGGACGGGTACAGGTTCTTCGAGCCGATGTAGAAGGCCGCGTCGTCCACCGAGACCAGCTTGTGGTGCTGGGCGTACGGCTTGCCGTCCGCCCACGTGGCCCGGTCCGCGGCGCGGAAGGTCGCCAGCTGCAGGTTCTCGCACATCGCGGTCTTCGACCTGCGCTCGTCACCGGTCAGCGCGGTCAGCCGGCCGCGCAGCGCGTCGCTCACCTCGTTCAGGGACTTGATCTGCGAGTAGCCGCCGCTGCCGACCGCCCCGCGGTTGGCCGGGTCGCTGACGACGATGCGCACCTTGACCCCGGCGGCCAGCTTCGCGGCCAGGGTGTCGTAGAGGCGGACGTCGTAGCGGGGCAGCGGCGGGCAGGTCGCGTGCAGGTCCTGCTGGGAGATCTCGACGTGGCTCTTCGCGCTGGCGACCAGCGCGCGCAGGGCGCTCTCCTCCGGGTTGACGGTGTCGTAGTCCCGGTCGGCGTTGGTGTAGTCGTGCACCCCGATGCCGCACCTGGTGTCGGGCGCGCCCGGCAGGACGGGGTTGAACGCCGAGGCGGGGTCGCTCTCGCGGATGCCCACGCCCAGGCCGCCGACCGCGAGGGCCGGGACGTCGCCGCCGCCGGCCGGGGCGGCGGGCCGGGGCAGGGTGGGCATGCAGCCCGCGTCGTTCGAGGACGCGAACCAGACCGAGGACCAGCTGCTCTTGTTGCGGCAGGTCCAGTCCCACAGGGTGTCGAGGTAGCGGCCGGCGGAGCCCGCCGCCGGACCGGACAGCGCCAGGTCGACGTCGTTCACCGGGTGGGCGGTGTCGAGGTAGTCGTCCTTCCAGCTGTTGATGCCGCCGGTGATCACCGTGCCGCCGTCGACCACGACGAGCTTGGAGTGGTTCCAGGAGAAGCCGGTCTTCGAGGTCGTCATCGAGGCCACGTTGAGGGTGACCGACGCCGCCGCCGGACCCAGCTTGGCGATCAGCTCGTCACGGTAGGAGGACGGGATCACGTTGGCGTGGTAGACCGGCGCGGCGCCGACCAGGACGCGCACCTGGAGGCGGTTGCCCTGCCGCACCGACTCCTTCAGGCCCGCCACGATCGCGTCCTGGAAGGCCCCGTTCGGGAACGGCGCCAGCGTGGATATGTCCACGCTCTGCTTCGCCTTCCCGATGTCCTCACGCATCTTGTCCAGCAGCCGGCGCGAGCCCGGGCGGTCGGTGCAGGAGGGGTCGCCCCAGCAGCCGGGCGTCTGCAGCAGCCAGTCGGAGCCGCCGGGGGCGGAGGCGCCGAGGCGGTTGCCCGAGGTGCGTTCCCAGACCGAGCCCTCCAGGCCCGGGGAGGACTGGCGGACGGCCTGTTCGGCGGCGTCCAGGTGCGGGGTGGGGGAGTCGGCGAAGGCCGGGGTCGCGGGGAGCAGGGTGAAGGAGAGCGCGAGCGAGAGGGCCGTCGTGCGGACGGTGCGTGCCAATGTGGTTCCTCGGTCAGGGGGGTGGCTCGGACCGGAGGGCGCGGCACCGGGAGGGAACCGCGCTCCGACCTTGATCAACTCGCGCAAGTTACCAGTCCGTAAGGTGCTGTTCATCCGGCCTGGTCTGCTTCCGGCCACCCCGCCGGGCCGCCACCGGGTGCGTGCGGGACGGCAGGCCCCCGGCCGGCGGT
>NZ_JZWV01000756.1 GCF_000966975.1 Streptomyces katrae
GCACACCTCCGTCCGCCCGCTGGTCCGTCAGAGCCAGGGGAGCTGTTCGGCGGCGTAGCGGTAGGCGCGGAACACCGAGTTCTGCGCCCCGCGCGAGGACTCCAGGCCCGTGCCCTCACTGAAGGAGCCGAACTCCGGGACCACGAACTCCCAGACCACGTCCCCTTCCGGGGTCACCTCGAAGAGCCGCCCGAAGGAGCCCTCCGCGATGAAGGTGTTCCCGTTCGGCAGCCGCTGCGCGCTCGACATGTACGGGCTGTAGAAGTTCTGCGGCGGGTTGTCCTCGTACGACCAGACCTCCTCGCCCGTGGCCGGATCCAGCTCCAGCACCCGCGAGTACGGCACCGAAGTCGTGTCCCGGTACGTCCCGTTGTCGAACACGAGGATGTTCCCGCCCGGCAGCTCGTGCGGGTGGTGCTGCTGCGCCAGCACGTCCGGGCCGATGCTCCAGCGCACCGAGCCGTCGGCGCGGTCCACGGCCACGGTCGTCGAGGCGCTGCGGAAGCCCACCACGATCCCCCCGTCGGCGAGTTCGTTGACGGTGTTGGCCATCGGCCAGTGCTCCCGGGCGAAGTGCGGGTTCAGCGGCACCTCCTCCGGGTCCAGGTGCTCGATCGCCGCCCAGCGCCACACCACCTCTCCGTCCCAGGTCAGCTCCAGCACCACGTCCCCGTAGATCACCCCGCCCGCAGCCTCCGAGCCCGGGATGCCGCCACGGATGCGGGCGGCGTCGGCCGGGTCGAGGGGCTCGACGGTGGAGATGAGCAGGTTCCCGTTGCGCAGGATCGACGCGTCGTGGTGGTGGAAGGGGTGGCGGACCTCGCGCAGCACCGTCGAATCGGGAGCCAGCTCCTGGAAGATGCCGCCGTGGTAGACGTCCCAGATGGGGAAGAGGGTCGGGCCCGAGGTGTCCTTGGCCGCGTAGAAGAGGTTCCCGTTCGGGAGCAGCTGGGCCTGGCGACCGGGCGGGTGCGGGGAGTTCCAGGTGTGGGCGGGCTTGCCCTCGATGTCCACGAGGTGGATCCGGCCGTCGCCGGCGATCGGGGTGTAGAGGGTGTAGCCGCCGTAGCTGCGCCCCGGATCGTGGGCGCGCAGGCCGGTACCGCGGCGGCGGAGGGTGTTCTGGTCGACGCTCATGGGCTGTTCCTTCTCTGCGGGGATTCCGGGGATTCCGGGAGTCCCTGGGGGTTCTCTGGGGTTCTCGGCGGATTCGGCGCCGGGTCAGTCGGTGAGGGTGACGGCGGCGGGGTCCACGGCCTTGAGCGGGCCGGGGCGCAGCCGTTCGCGGAGGGCCTGCCGGTCGGCGGAGCCCGGCAGGGACTGGGCGGCCTTGGCCCAGGCGGCCTCGTCGGCCAGCTGCGCCAGGAGTTCGGGGGACAGGACCGGCCCGT
>NZ_JZWV01000757.1 GCF_000966975.1 Streptomyces katrae
CCCTTGGACTGCGCGACCACCGCCCGGCGGGCGGCGGCCGGGTCGGCCTCGCCGGCCTGCCGCGCGCGCAGCACCGTACGCAGGACGGCGGTGGCGGCCCCGTCGTCGGCGGCGGGGCCGGCGACGAGCAGGGTGCGGGCGGTGTAGCCGGAGAAGGGGAGTTCGGCGTAGCGCTCGCCGAGGGCGGTGCGGGCTGCCTCGTAGAAGCTGGGGAAGGTCACCCCGGCGTCGATGTCACCACGGGCGAGGGCGGCGGGGACCTGGTTCGGGACCAGGTTGACCACCGTCACGTCGGCCGCCGTCAGCTGTGCGGAGGCGAGCATCCGGCTCAGGGCGTACTCGACGTTCGTGCCCTGCGGCACCCCCACCTTGCGCCCCTTGAGCGCGGCGAATCCGGTGACCTCGCGGTCGGTGCGGGTGAGCAGCCGCCAGTCCGAGAACCGGGACAGCTCCGCCACGACCCGCACGTCCCGCCCGCCGAGCGCCGCCGTGACGGCGGGCAGGTCGCCGACGACGCCGAACTGCGCCTGCCCGCCCAGCACGGCGTTCAGCGCGTCCCGCCCGGTCGGCAGGGTGGTCACGGTGGCCTCGACCCCGTCGGCGGACCACAACCCCCGCTCCTGCGCGAGGTACACGGGCGCTCCGCCGAGCTGGTCGCTCCCGCCGCTGG
>NZ_JZWV01000758.1 GCF_000966975.1 Streptomyces katrae
GAAGGGGGGAAAGGGAGGGGACCGCGACGGATCAAGGCGTGGTCAGGTGTGTGGCGATCAGGGCCCGCAGGGACGGGTCCGGGGGGCCCGGAGGGACCGGGTGGTCGGCCAGGACGCGGCCCGGGGTGCCGCCGAGCACCACCACCCGCCCGGCCAGGGCGAGGGCCTCGTCGATGTCGTGCGTCACGAACAGCACCGTCGTTCCGCGGCGCCGCCACAGCTCCCGGAGCAGTTCCTGCATCCGGCTGCGCGTCAGCGCGTCCAGCGCCCCGAACGGCTCGTCCATCAGCAGGACTTCCGGCTCCGCGGCCAGAGCGCGGGCCAGTGCCACCCGCTGCTGCATGCCGCCCGACAGCTGCGCGGGGTACTTGCGGGCCCCGTCCGCGAGCCCGACCTCCTCGAGCGCGGCCAGCGCCCGCTCGCGGCGCTCCGGGCGCGACAGTCCGAGCCGCTTCAGGGCGAACTCGACGTTCCCCAGGGCCGTGCGCCACGGGAAGAGCGCGTAGTGCTGGAAGACCACGCCCCGCTCGGGCCCCGGCTCCCGCACCGGCACCGACCCGGAGGTCACGCGCCCCGCCGTCGGCCGAACGAAGCCGGCCACCGCGCCCAGCACCGTGGACTTCCCGCAACCGCTCGGCCCCAGCAGGGCGGTGAACGACCCCGCGGGGAACACCAGGTCCGTCGGCTCCAGTACCGGGGCACCCGCCCCGTACCCGACCGACAGCCCCTCCAGCCGTACCTCCAGGCTCATGACGCGCTCCAGTGCACGAAGCGGCGTCCGATGGCGGCCAGCACGAGATCGGCGGCCACGCCGAGGAGTCCGAGGACGATCAGCCCCGCGAACATCCGGTCCACCCGCAGGAACTGGCCGTCCACCTGGAGCCGGTACGCCAGCCCGCTGTCCGCGCCGCCCAGTTCGGCGGCGACCAGCGCCAGCAGGGCCACCGAGGCCCCGTAGCGCAGGGCGGCGAGCAGCGCGGGCGCGGCGGCGGGCAGCAGCACCTCGGTGAACCGCCGGTGCAGCGGTGCGCCCAGCGTGCGGGCCGCCCGCAGGTGCGAGACCGGCACCCGCGACACCCCGTCGTGCACGTAGAGCCAGACCGCGAGGGCGACGGCGTACGCGATCAGCAGCCGCTTGGCGCTCTCGCCGATCCCGAACCAGGCCGTCGCCAGCGGTACGAGCGCGATGGCCGGGATCGGACGGAGGAAGGAGACCACCGGGGTGACGGCCGCCGACAGCCTCGGCAGGTACCCGGTGGCGAAGCCGAGGACGCCGCCGGCCACCGACCCCAGCGCGAACCCCTGGCCGGCGCGGGCCAGGCTCGCACCGAGGTCGGAGAGGAGCACCCCGCTGCGGGCACTGTCGGCCAGTGCCGCCGCGGTGGCGACCGGGCCGGGCAGCAGCCCCGGAGCCACCGCACCGGACCAGGCGGCCAGCGACCAGAGCGCGAGCACGGCGCAGGCCGCGGCCAGGGCGGGGCCGGCCCGGCCGGCGGGGGATGGGGTGGCGTGCACGGTCGTACTCCTCGACAGGTCGTCCATAAGTGAGGTCAATAATTGACCACGCTTATGAACGGGCTGTTTCAGCAGTACGAAACCTCCGGCCGCCGCCCGGGGCCCCGAAATCGATGGGGTACGTTCACCAGCGTGTCCCGACCCCGAACCGAACCCACGCCCGAAGCGATGGAGGTCGGCCAGGCGATCCGCGACTGCCGCACGGCACGCCGCGTCTCCATGGCCGTACTGGCCACCCGCTCAGGGCTCTCGCAGCCCTTCCTCAGCCAGCTGGAACGCGGCCTGGCCACCCCGAGCCTCAGCTCCATCTACCGCATCGCCGAGGCCCTCGACGTGGCCCCCGGCACCTTCCTGCGGCCCCCGGAGCGCCCCGGTGTGATCAGCCACCAGAGCGATCCCCAGGTCATCCAGGTCTCCGAGGCCGCCGGCCAGGTGGCCCGGGTACTCATCCCGGGCGGCCGCAGCGGCCTGATGGAGGCGTACGAGCACCACTTCGAGCCCGGGCGGGGCGAGCGGGGCTGGTTCGAGCACCCGGGCGAGGACTTCGTCTACGTCCTGGAGGGGGAGATCGTCCTGGAGGTCCGCGGCGAGGACCCCCTGACCCTCCGCGCGGGCCAGAGCGCCCACCACCGCGGCGACGTCCCCCACCGCTGCGTGCTGGCCGCGGGCGCGGCTCCGGCCCGCACCCTGCTGGTCATCGCCAGCCCGTAGGCGGCCACGAGGCGCCGGACGGCCGCCCTCAGGCGCGCCGCAGCCGCGAGTCCAGCAGGGCGCCGACCAGTTCGGTCTGGCCGGGCGCGGGCATCAGCCGCTTGGGCAGGACGAAGAAGCAGGTCTTCCAGCCGGTCCGGCCCACGACGGCGAAGATCTCGGGCGTCTCGTGGAACCGCTTCATCCGCTCCCAGGGCATGCGCACCGGCTCGCCGCCGGGGCAGCTGACCGTGATGCCGCCGTCGTCGACGACGCACTCCCTCTCGCCTTGCGCCTGGGCGGCCTTGAACCCACGGGAGGTGATCCGGCGCGGCGCCAACAGGCAGAACACCGCCCCGTACGCGATCCCCCCGACCACGAAGGGGAGTCCGACCGGGTCTCCGTCGGCGAGGCTGAGCGCGCCCAGCAGTGCGATGGCGGCCCCGCCGGCCGCCCCGGGCACCCGCACCCGGCGGAACACCCCCGCCGCCTTGAGGCCCGCGCGGACCTCGTTCTCCTGCACCTGACCCCTGAACCGCAGGACTTCGCCCCCGGCGGCCGGGGCGTCCGGGCGCAGGTCTATCTCGTTGTCGTTCACAAGGGCGGAGCATAACGTTCCGCTCCCTCCCGCCGGACGGGGGTCGGGCGGGAGCGCGACGGGCCGTCAGGATCCGCCCGAGGGCGCGCCACCGTCCCGGGGACGCGCCCGTGGAGAGTCAGGAGAGACGGGTCACCCGGGTCCCGAACGAGGGCTCCGCGAGCCGCTTGCCCACCGCGACCGGGACGGTCTTCGCGCCCGGGCCCTCGCCCACGGTCAGCACGCCCACCTCGGTGCCCGCCGCGGCCGCGTGCGGAACGGGCTTTCCGCCTGCCGTGCCGAGCGTCAGCCGCAGCTTCTGGCCCGGTACGCCGATCACCGAGAGGTCCTTGGTCGCCACCAGCGGGGTCCGGCCGCCGAGGCCGTCGGAGACGTGGCCGACCGTCTGGCCCTTGTGGACCACGGGGGTCGAGGCGAGGGCCTTGCGGACGGCCTCGATGACCTTGCGGCTGTTGTCCAGTACCAGGGCGAGGCTCCGTAGAGCCTGGGGGTCCGGCCCGTCCGCGTGCTGGTCCATCAGCGCGCCCAGGACCATCGGGGTCTCACCGCCGACGGACTTGTCCGCGGCCCATACGAGGGTGCCGCCGGCGGCGGTGCTGGAACCGGTCTTGATGCCCTTGTTGCCCAGACCCTTGACCCACAACAGGTCGTTGCTGTTGTGGAGCGGCTCGACCACCCCCTTGATCGTCTCGTCGGTCACCGTCACGATCGCCCGGAAAGCCTCGTCCTGCATCGCCGCTTCGGCGAGCTTGAGCTGGTCGACGGCGGTGCTCACGGTGCTGGCCGTCAAGCCGCTGGGGTCCGTGTACGTGGTGTCCCGCATCCCCAGGTCCCTGGCGGCCGCGTTCATCTTCGCGACGAAGGCGGCCTCCCCGCCGCTCCCGCCGTCCCACCGGGCGAGCAGCCGGGCGATGTTGTTGGCGGACGGCACCATCACCATCTTGAGCAGTTCCCGCTGGCTGAATTTCTGGCCGACGGTGAGGTGTTTGATCCGCGACTCGTCGTCGGAATTGCTCTCGGCGGCCGCCTGTGCGTCGATCTCGATCTGCGGACCGGGGTCGTCCTTGCGCAGCGGGTGGTTCTTGAGGATCACGTACGCCGTCATCGCCTTCGCCACACTGGCTGTGGGCACCGGCTTCTGCTCACCGAAGGTCGCGATGTCGCCGGAACCCGAGATGCGGACGGCTCCCTGTCCCTTGGCCGGCCAGGGGAGGGACGTCGTGCCGTCCAGGGTGACGGAGTCCTGCGCGGCCACGAGCTGCGTGTCCGGGAGCGGGCGCAGCATCTGGCCGCCCGCGACGGCCGCCCCGAGCAGCAGCACGATCGGGGTCCACACCTTGACGCGGCGCGTGAGGGTACGGGCGGCGGTCTCCGGCGGGGGAGGGGTGTTGGTGAGCTCGGCGAGCAGGTCGAGGGCCGGGCGGGGGGTCTCCCGGGTGGGTTCCAGGACCGGGGGCGCGGAGGCCTGCCCGGGCTTGGTCGCGGCGGCATCGGGGTCCTTGAGCGGGAGGAACTCGCTGGTGCGCTCGGGGTCGTGCGGCCGCGACGCCGCCGCACGGGCCGTGCCCTGTCCCTGGCGGGGGCCGGAGGGCTTTCCGTCAGCCCGGTCGGCTGCCGCGCCCTTCCGCTGTGGGGGCGTTCCGTCCGGTTCTCCCGTCGGCTGTCCGTCGGCCCCGCCCTCGGGCTGCCGCCCGGCTGCCGGCTCCGACGCCCCGGTGGACTTCGTGTCGGCCGTCCGCCCGGACGCGGCCCCGTCCGCCGATGCCCCGGCCGTCCGGCGGCCGTTCGCCTCCCCGTCGGTACCGGGGGCCTCGGCCCGGGACGCGCCGGACCGCTCGCCGTCGGGGCGCGGGGTGGCCGCTGCGCCGCTGCCGGGGGTCCGCTTCCCGAGGGCGGCCGTCGCCGCCCCGTCGCCTTCGGGGCGCACGGCGGTGTCGCGGCCCTCCTCCGCCTCGGTGCCGCCCTTCGCCCAGGAGGGGCGCCGGGCGGGGGTGGTGCCGGGGCCGTCTTCGGTACCTTCCGGCCGGTCGGCGTC
>NZ_JZWV01000759.1 GCF_000966975.1 Streptomyces katrae
CCTTCCGGCCGGTCGGCGTCCCGCTTCGCCCACGAAGGGCGGCGTACGGGTGCCTCGGCGCCCGGGGCACTCGCACCGGGCTCGTCCGCAACCTCCCCGCCCGAGGGGGCCCCGCCCTTCGCGCTCACGGCTTCGGGCGCGGGAGTTCCGCGGCCGGGCGCACCGGCCGGGGCGTCGCCGGACGCCTTCGCCGCAGGTGTGTCCCCCTCCGCGGCGGCATCCGCCCCGACGGCTCCGGGCTTGCCGGGGGCGTCGTCCTGTGCGGGGCGGGAGTCGCGCGCCGCGGTCGTGTGCCCGTCCGGCTCGGTCCGGACCGGGGCCTCCTGCTCCCCGCCACCGGGCTCGGCCTCGGCGGCGTGGACGTCCGACGCCGGGGTCCGGTCC
>NZ_JZWV01000760.1 GCF_000966975.1 Streptomyces katrae
GTCCGGTCCTCCGCGGCGGCGTCCTCCGCCTTCACGGACCCGGGTCGGCCGGAGGCACCCCGGCCGGCGGCGCGGGTCTCGCCGGAGCGGGTCTCTTCCTCCGCCGGAGCGCCCGCCCCTGACGGGGTGACGGCGGCGTCCGGCGCGTCGGGTACGGCGCGGTCCTCCTCCTGGGCCCCGGCCGATGCCGTGCCAGTACCCGGCCCGGCCTCGGCAACGGCCGGCTCCCGCCGGGCCGGGGTGTTCGGCGCGGCGGAACCCGTCGCCTCCGCCGCGGCCGGCTCGTCGGTGTCGGCCTGCTTGCGCCCGGTCGGGGTGAGCGTGCCGGCGGCCCGTGGTTCCGTGTCCTGCGCGGCTTCCCGCGCGGCGGGCTCTCCGTCCCGGTTCGTGGGCGGCGACGCCGTGGCGGCGTCCGACGCCCCTTCGCTCGTG
>NZ_JZWV01000092.1 GCF_000966975.1 Streptomyces katrae
GGGTTCCTGCGGCGGGGCTGGGAGCGGGGGTGGCGGCCGGCCGATGTGGAGCGGCTCGTGCGGCGGGACCTCGGCGAGGTGCACGTGCGGGTCCTCGGGGACCTGGTCGCCGCCGAGGCGCGCCGGTACGCGCGGCTACCCGACGGCTGGGGTGCCGGGGAGGTGTGGTGGTCCGGGGACGAGGCGTACGCGGAGGGGCTCGCGCGGCGTGAGCGGGCCGACCGGTTCACCCTGGCCACCGCCGTCCTGGAGCTGTACCGGCTGCTGGTCCGGCTGCCGTCCGTCGAGCCGGTGGGACCCGTCCCCGGGGACCCGGCGGGGGACCTCGCGGAGCACGCGCACATCGAGCCGCGGATGCTCGGGCGGATCCGGGCGCTGCTCGCCAAGGCCGAGGCGACCACCTATCCGGAGGAGGCCGAGGCCCTCAGCGCCAAGGCCCAGGAGCTGATGGCCCGGCACACCGTGGACGAGGCGCTGCTCGCCGTGCGCGGCGGCGGGCCGGCGCAGGTGCCCGGGGCCTGCCGGATCGGGGTGGAGCCCCCGTACGAGGAGGCCAAGGCGGTCCTGCTGGACGCGGTGGCCACCGCCAACCGCTGCCGGGCGGTGTGGAACAGCGCGTTCGAGTTCTCGACCGTCGTGGGGTTCGAGAGCGACCTGGAGGCCGTCGAGCTGCTGTTCACCTCGCTGCTCGTGCAGGGGACGGCCGCCATGACCCGGGCCGAGGCCGCCCAGCGGGCCGGTGGACGCAAGCGGACCAAGACCTTCCGGCAGTCGTTCCTCCTCGCCTACGCCAGCCGGCTCGGCCGGCGCCTGGCCGAGACCGCCGAGCACACGGCCGCCGAGGCGCCGGACAACCTGCCGGCGCTGGTGGCACGGGACGTGGCCGTGACGTCCAGGGCCGACGAGATGTTCCCGCGGACCACGACCACGCGGCTGCGCGGGGCCACCGACCACGCCGGGTGGGAGGACGGGACCGCGGCCGCCGACGCCGCCCACGTGGGCGGGAAGCGGGCCTCCCTGCCCTAGCCGGCTAGGCGGGGTCCTGGGAGTTCTCCGAGCGCATGGCGCGGGCCTCCGACTTCAGGATGCGGGCCGACTTGCCCAGGGAGCGGGCCATGTCCGGCAGCTTCTTCGAACCGAACAGCATCAGGCAGACCACCAGGACGATGATCAGGTGCCAGGGCTCCAGGCCGTTGCGGAGCATGGGTACCTACTTCGTGGGTGAGGGGCTCAGGGGCAGATCGATGATTGGGGACCATCGAACAGCGCGGCAAGGGTCCCGTACAAATCTGAAGAAATCCTGAAAACGCGCGGGCCCGTTAGGCTCGGCACCATGGGCTGGCTGCGCGCGCTCAAGGGCACCGCGCGCACGGCCATGACCGTCGAGCGGCAGCGGCTGGAGCCGCTCGTCGCGCTCCGGGCCGCCGTCGGGCTGGCGCTCGTCATCGGGGCGGGGCTGGCCTTCCTGGGGCCGGGCGCGGCCGCGAGTTCCGCTTTCGGGGCCTTCATGGCCGCCGTCGCCACCTTCCAGCAGAGCTGGCGCCCCCGGCCCGTGCTCGCCCTCGCCTCCGGGCTGACCCTGGCCGTCTCCACCTTCCTCGGCTACCTGGTCGGCTCCGCCGACATCGGGCTGTTCCTGCCGATGCTGGCCCTGTGGTCCTTCGGGGCGGGGCTGCTGTGGGCGGCCGGGCCGACCGCCGGGATGATCGCCTCCGGCAACGTCGCGATCATGCTGGTCACCGTCACCCTGCCGACCTCCGTCCCGCAGGCCGCCGGGCACGCGGCGATGATCGCCGCCGGCGGGGTGGTGCAGGCGCTGCTCATCGTGCTCTTCCCCGTCCGCCGCTGGGGCGCCCAGCGCGACGCCCTGGCCGACGCCCTCGCCGCCGAGGCGGACTACGCCCGCCGGCTGCGGCACGACCCCGTCAGCGCCTTCGACCCGGTCCCGCTGATGAAGGCCCGGGACGCCGCCGCAGTCACCGCCCGCCAGGCCCGGCGG
>NZ_JZWV01000093.1 GCF_000966975.1 Streptomyces katrae
GTCCCGCTGATGAAGGCCCGGGACGCCGCCGCAGTCACCGCCCGCCAGGCCCGGCGGCGCCCCGCCGAGCTGCACGGGGCACGGGGGCTCGCCGAGCAGCTCCGGCCCGGGCTGGCCTCCCTCGCCGACCCGGCCGTCGGGGCCCCCGCCGAAGGCCCGGGGCGGGACAGGGTGCGCGTCCTGCTCGACGCCGCCGGGACCGTGCTCGACGCCGCCGCGCACGCCATCCGCCACGGGGACCCCGTACGGCTGCCCCGGCCCGCCCTGGAGGCGCTGAAGGACCCCGGCCTGCCGGAGGTGTTCGGCGGGGCGGCGCTGCGGGCCGCGCGCAGGCTGGCCGCGCTGCTGGACGACGTGCTGGAGACGGCCGAGCCGGGCTCCGGGCGCACCGCCGACCCCGGTGAGGCCCGGCTGCGGCCCACGGTGCCGGCCCTGGTGCCGCTGGTGCTGAAGGCCGTACGGGCCGAGCTGCGCCCGGGTTCGCCCGTCCTGCGGCACGCCGTACGGGTGACGGGGGCGGCGTGCGCGGGGTACCTGCTCGGTCAGGTGCTGCCGTTCGGGCACGGCTACTGGGCGCCGATGACCTCCGTGATGGTGATGCGGCCCGACTTCACGCAGACCTGGTCCCGGGCCGTCGCCCGGTTCGCGGGGACCCTGGTCGGGGTGGGCACGGCCACCGCGGTCGTGCAGCTCGTGCGGCCCGGTATGTACCTGTCGGGGCTGCTCGCCGTGGTGAGCGCGGGGCTGATGTACGCGCTGCTGCGCACCGGGTACGCCGTCTCGCAGGTGTTCGTCTCCGCCTACGTCGTATTCCTGCTCGGCATGGGAGGGGCCCGCTGGGACCAGACGGTCCCCGACCGGATCGCCCTCACCCTCGTCGGCGGCGTCCTCGCGATGCTCGCCTACGCCGTGTACCCGGCCTGGGAGACCCCGCGGCTGCGCACCCGGCTGGCGGACTGGCTCGCCGCCGACGGGCGGTACGCGGCCGCCGTGCTCGGGCAGTACGCCGACCCGGCCGGGGCCCGGCGCGAGGACGTGCGGGAGGCACTGCTGGCGGCCCGTGACGCCCGCATCGCCTGGCGGGAGGCGCTCGTGCGGGCCGAGGGCGAACCGGTGCGCCACCGGGGCCTGTCCCGGGCGGCCGCCGACGGCGCCGGGGAGGCGGTGGCCGCGTTCGGGCGGGGCGCCATGCTGCTGGAGGCCCACCTCCCGGACCGGGCCCACGCCCCCGCGCCGGGGGCGGCCGAGCTCGCCGAGGCGCTGCGGGAGGCGACCGGGGCGGCGGCGCGGGCGGTGCGGGAGCGCCGGGTTCCGGAATGGGAACGGGTGCGGGCGCTGCTGGACGGGGGGAACCGCGTGCCGGAATCGGGCGTCGTACGCGAGGCGGCGGAGCGGCTGCTGGACTCGCTGGACGAGGTCTCGCAGGCCCTCCGCCCCTGACGGTGATCGCTGCGGTACTGCCCGTGCACGTGCATCTGCCCATGCATGCGGTGGTGAACACAGCTATGATCCGGTGGAGTTGACATCTGCACTATCGGGGGCTTCCTGTGGACCACGCGTACAACGGGACGGCAGCTGCAGAACTCACTTCCCTGTATGAGCTGACCTGGCAGAAGAGCAGACACAGCAACTCGCAGGGGTCCTGCGTGGAGTTCGCCAAACTGCCCGGCGGCGACGTAGCCATGCGCAATTCGCGGTTCCCCGACGGTCCGGCGCTCGTCTACACGCCGGCCGAGATAGAGGCGCTGCTGCTGGGCGTCAAGGACGGCGAGTTCGACCATCTGATCGGCTGAAGGCACGGCGCCACCGGATCAGGCCATGCACGTGCACCGGCCGGGACCGATCGAAAGGATCGGGCCCGGCCGGTCGTGCGTGCGGTGCGTGCGGTCGGCGGTTCAGTCCCGGAGCAGGAAGAGCGCCCAGACCACCTTGCCGGTGAGCCGGCCCGCGAGCGGGTGCCAGCCCCAGCTGTCGCTGTAGGAGTCCACCAGGAACAGTCCCCGCCCCGACTCCAGGTCGCAGTTCTCGTCCGTGCGCTCGGGCGCGAACGAGCCCCCCGGCCGGTCCTCGCTCGGATCCCGTACCGCGCACACCAGCCGCGTGCTCCACCGCATCAGGTGCAGCCGCACCGCCGCGGCCTCCGGCTGTTCGCCGCCGCAGGGCCGCGCCTCGTCGGGGAGGGCGTGCCGCAGGGCGTTGGTGACGAGTTCGGAGACCACCAGCGCGACGTCGTCGAAGCGCTCGTCCAGGCCCCACTGGGACAAGGTCGATCTGGTGAAGGAGCGGGCGCCCCGCACCGCTTCGAAGCGGGCGGGCAGGGCGCAGGAGGCGGACCCGGAGACGGCCGTGGGATCGACCGGGGGCAGCCCCTGCCGTAACGGCTCGAGCATGACCGATCCAATCGTCCCCATGCGAGGCACTCCCGGGATTCGCGGACGAAGCGGTCGGCTTCGGCCAAAGAGAACTGCGGGGTGGGTCCGGCGCCGGCGCGAAGAGCACGCAGGTGCGCGGCACCATCGTTCCGAATGCCGAAGCCGGATGCAAGGGCAGATGCACGTGCACGCGCCGGACCTGTCCACTCCCGTGACGGTTCTTGCTCCCGTGACGGTTCTTGCTCATTTCTTCCTACGCCTACTTACGGACTTCTTTTCCGGGTCGCCGGATTCCGTTACAGAACGAGTACGGGCCGATGCGTTTTGGTGGCAGACTGCGGCACCGGGGATACGGGGGCCCCGAAGAGGCACGCGCACACCACGCGCACACCATTGCGATGGGGAGGGCAGGACTAGTGACCGCAGAAGCCAGCGGTTCTGTGGTGCGCCGCATCCTCCTGGGCTCACAGCTCAGGCGACTCCGAGAATCCCGCGGCATCACCCGTGAGGCGGCCGGCTACTCGATCCGCGCATCCGAATCGAAGATCAGCCGCTTGGAGTTGGGAAGGGTGAGCTTCAAGGCCAGGGACGTCGAAGACCTCCTGACCCTCTACGGAGTGACCGACGGCACCGAGCGGGAGTCCCTCCTGGGGCTGGTCCGCGAGGCCAACGCCGCCGGCTGGTGGCACAGTTACGGCGACGTGCTCCCCGGGTGGTTCCAGACCTACATCGGGCTGGAGGGCGCCGCCTCCCTCATCCGCATCTACGAGGTGCAGTTCGTCCACGGCCTCCTGCAGACCGAGGCCTACGCCCAGGCCGTGGTCAAGCGCGGCATGCCGAACGCCTCCGCCGCCGAGATCGACCGCCGCGTCGCGCTGCGCCTGGAGCGCCAGAAGGTCCTCGTCTCCGAGAACGCGCCCGTCTTCCACGCCGTCCTCGACGAGGCCGCACTGCGCCGCCCGTACGGCGACCGCGACGTGATGCGCGGTCAGCTGGAACACCTGATCGAGATCAGCCAGCGGCCCAACGTGCAGCTCCAGGTGATGCCCTTCTCCTTCGGCGGACACGCCGGCGAGAGCGGCGCCTTCACCCTGCTGCGCTTCCCCGAGTCCGACCTGCAGGACATCGTCTATCTGGAACAGCTCACCAGCGCGCTCTACCTGGACAAGGAAGAGGAAGTGGGGCAGTACGCACGGGCGATGGAACGGCTCCAGGCCGACTGCCCCGACCCCGACCAGACCCGGGATCTCCTGCGCGGACTGCTCCAACTGTCTTGAACCGCACGTACTATGACGTCTGATCAGTGCTCTGAGAAGAAGAACGATCGGTCTCCGGTGCAGCGCAGGGGTGCGCGCTCGCAGTAAGGGATGGCATGTCCATATTCACCGACCTGGCTCACCAGTACATAGACGGCGAATGGCTGGCCGGCACCGGTTCGTGGGACATCATCGACGTCAACCCCTACAACGGGGAGAAGCTCGCGGCCATCACCGTGGCCACCGTCGAGCAGGTCGACCGGGCCTACCGCGCGGCCGAGCGGGCCCAGCGCGACTGGGCCGCCACCAGCCCCTACGCGAGACGCGCCGTCCTCGAACGCGCCCTGCGGATCGCCGAGGAGCGCCAGAAGGAGATCGTCGAGGTCATGATCGACGAGCTCGGCGGGACCCGTCCCAAGGCCGAGTACGAGGTCCACCTCGCGATGGAGTTCCTGCGCGAGGCGATCCGGCTGGCCGTCCGCCCCGAGGGCCGCATCCTGCCCTCGACGGTCACGGGCAAGGAGAACCGCGTCCAGCGCCTGCCCGTCGGCGTGGTCGCCGTGATCAGCCCCTTCAACTTCCCGCTCCTGGTGACCCTGAAGTCGGTCGCCCCGGCGCTCGCCCTCGGCAACGCGGTCGTCATCAAGCCCAACCAGAACGCCCCGGTCTCCGGCGGCGGGATCATCGCCAGGATCTTCGAGGACGCCGGCCTGCCCGCCGGCCTGCTGAACGTCCTGGTCACCGACATCGCCGAGATCGGCGACGCGATCCTCACCCACCCCGTCCCGAAGGTCATCTCCTTCGCCGGATCCGACCGCACCGGACGGCACGTCGGCGCCGTCGCCGCCCGCCACTTCAAGCGGACCGTCCTGGAGCTCAGCGGCAACAGCGCCCTGGTCGTCCTCGACGACGCCGACGTCGACTACGCGGTGGACGCGGCCGTCTTCAGCCGCTTCGTCTTCCAGGGCCAGGTCTGCATGGCCGCCAACCGGATCCTCGTCGACGCCTCCGTGGCCGAGGAGTTCACCGAGAAGTTCACCGCCCGGGTCCGCGCCCTGAAGACCGGTGACCCGCGCGAGGCCGACACCCACATCGGCCCCCTGATCAACTCCTTCCAGGCCGACGCCCTGACCGCCCTGGTCGACCGCGCCGTCGAGTCCGGGGCGACGGCCCTCGTACGGGGCGCCACGCGCGGCAACCTGGTCGAGCCCACCGTCCTGGCCGGCCTCCCCGAGGACTCCCCGCTGCTGGGGCAGGAGATCTTCGGCCCCGTCGCCCTGCTGGTGGTCTTCGACGGGGAGGACGAGGCCGTACGCCTGGCCAACGCCACCCCGTACGGGCTCAGCGGCGCGGTGCACACCCGTGACGTGGAGCGCGGGGTCCGCTTCGCGCAGCGCGTCGAGACGGGAATGATCCACGTCAACGACTCCACCATCGGCGACGAGCCGCTGGCCGCCTTCGGCGGGGAGAAGGACTCGGGACTGGGACGGCTGGGCGGAGAGGCCACGGTGGAGGCCTTCACCACCCAGAAGTGGATCTCCATCCAGCACGGCCGGACGACTTTTCCCTTCTAGGGGCCATCAAGGACAGGCCCTGACCGCAATGGTTCGTACCGTGGTGGGTGTCGGCGGGGAACACCCCGCACACCACCACGGCAAAGGCGGTCGGTCATGGCACACCCCACCCAGGAGATCGCGGGAGACGAGCGCGGCACCCTCCTGCTCTTCGTCGAGGACCAGCGCGAGGCGCTGCGCCGGGCGGCGACGGGCCTGACGGCGGAGCAGGCCGCGAGCCGGCCCACCGCCAGCGAATTGTCCCTGGCCGGTCTGGTCAAGCACGCGGCGGAGGTCGAGCTCAACTGGCTCCGCATGGCCCAGCAGAAGCCGAACGAGCACCGGCGCGCGCCCGAGGACTGGCACGAGGGCTTCCGGCTGGCCGAGGGGGAGACCCTGGAGTCCGCCCTCGCCTTCTGGGACACGGTCAAGGAGGAGACGACCGGCTTCATCGAGTCGGTCCCCAGCCTGGACGACGACTTCCCGCTGCCCCCGGCCCCCTGGTTCCCCCAGGACGCCACGGTCTCGATGCGCTGGATGCTGCTGCACCTGGTCCGCGAGTTCGCCCGGCACGCGGGCCACGCGGACATCATCCGCGAGACCCTGGACGGCACGAAGGCCATGGGCTGAGCCCTGCCCCCGAGCGGCCCCGGAAACGGGACTTGCACCTCACGTGGCGTGAGGAACCACAGTGGAGGGCGTACCCAACCGAAGGAGCGGAAGCGATGGGCTACTCCGTGGGCCAGGTCGCCGGTTTCGCCGGAGTGACGGTGCGCACCCTGCACCACTACGACGAGATCGGCCTGCTCTGCCCGAGCGGCCGCAGCGGCGCGGGCCACCGGCGTTACGACGACGCCGACCTGGACCGGCTGCAGCGGATCCTGTTCTACCGGGAGCTCGGCTTCCCGCTCGACGAGGTCGCGGTCCTGCTGGACGACCCGCGTTCGGACCCGAGGGAGCACCTGCGCCGGCAGCACGCCCTCCTGACCGACCGGATCGCCCGGCTCCAGCAGATGGCCAAGGCCGTGGAGCACGCCATGGAGGCGAAGAAGATGGGCATCACCCTCACGCCCGAGGAGAGGTTCGAGGTGTTCGGGGACAAGGACCCGGAGCAGTACGCGGAGGAGGTCGAACGCCGCTGGGGCGGCACGGAGGCCTACGCCGAGTCGCAGCGCCGGGCGGCCTCGTACACCAAGGAGGACTGGCAGCGGATCCAGGACGAGGTCGCCGACTGGGGCGCCCGGTACGCGGCCCTGGTGGCGGCCGGCGAGCCCGCCGACGGCGAGGCGGCCATGGACATGGCCGAGGAGCACCGGCAGCACATCTGCGACCGGTACTACGACTGCGGCTACGAGATGCACGTCTGCCTGGGCGGGATGTACGTCTCCGACGAGCGCTTCAAGGCGTTCTACGACGGCATGGGCGAAGGCGTGGCCGAGCACCTGCGGGACTCGATCACGGCCAACGCCGTGCGCAAGGCGTAGCCGCTCCCTCACCGAGCCGCCCCCTCCGGTCCCTGGAACCCGGTGGGGGCGGTGTGCGTTCATAATTGAGACCGCCTGCATCGTCGCGTCCCCCACCGCAGACGTCCCCCTGCTGATCCAGGAGAGCCCGGAAACGTGGAACCCCTCTACACGCTTGCCCTCGGCCCTGAGTGGCTGTCCCCGGACTACCTGATCGGGCAGTTCGGCCTGATCGGCATCCTGGTCATCGTCTTCGCGGAATCGGGCCTCTTCGCCTTCCTCCCGGGCGACTCCCTGCTGTTCACCGCGGGTCTGTTCACGGCCGCCGGCACCATCAAGCAGCCGCTGTGGCTGGTGTGCACCCTGATCGCGGCCTCCGCGATCATCGGCGACCAGGTGGGCTACCTGATCGGCAAGTTCTTCGGCCCGAAGCTGTTCAACCGCCCGAACAGCAAGGTCTTCAAGCGGGAGAACCTGGACGCGGCGCACGACTTCATGGAGAAGCACGGCCCCAAGGCCATCGTGCTCGCCCGCTTCGTGCCCATCATCCGCACCTTCGCCCCGATGGTCGCGGGCGCCGGCGCGATGAAGTACCGGATCTTCCTCACGTACAACGTCATCGGCGGCGTCGCGTGGGGCGCGGGCGTCACCGTCCTCGGCTACCAGCTCGGCCGCTTCGAGGTCATCAAGAACAACATCGAGGCGATCTTCATCGTCATCGTGCTGATCTCCGTCATTCCGGTGATCTTCGAGGTGCTGAAGGCCCGCAAGGCCAAGAAGACCGCCCCCGCCGCCCCGGCGCAGCCCGGATACCCGATGGAAGAGCAGCCGCCGGCCCCCGGCCAGCGCGGCCGCCACGCCAAGCGCTGACGCACGGGCGCGGACGCCCCCTCGCAAGCCCTGTGTGCCCCGGAGACGGCCCGTCTCCGGGGCACACGTGCGTCCGGGCTCCGGGGGCCGTCCGGAGGCCGTCCGGGCCCCGGGGGGCTCAGAAGCCGCGGGTCCGCTTCGCCGCGGCCCGGCGCTTGGCGGCGCTGCGCGCCCCCGGGATCCGCATGAACAGCCGTGAGCTCTCCGAGCCCAGGTTCACTCCGATCGCGATCGCGAGTGCGATCGCGGCGGCGGTGGTGAGCGAGGCCAGCCCCTTGTCGAGGCGGTTCTCGGCGATCGACAGCAGTCCGAAGTACGTCGCCGAGCCCGGCAGCAGCGGGCCGATGGCGGCCGTCACGTACGGCAGCGCGGACGCGAACCGGTACCGGGAGAAGAGCTGCCCGAACAGGCCCACCAGCCCGGCCGCGATCGCCGTCGACGGCACCGGCGGCAGCTCGGCGGCGCGCAGGGCGCCGAAGGTGACCCAGGCGACCCCGCCGTTCAGGGTCACGATCCACACCGTGGACCGCTCCTGCTGGAGCAGGATCGCGAACGTGAACACCAGCACCATGGAGGCCAGGGTCTGCAGCAGCGGCCGGTGCGGGATCTGGAGGACCTCGTCCGGGTTGGGCGAGGCGCCGAACTGGAGGCCCACGTAGATCACCACGAGGACGCCGATGATGATCCCGATGAAGAGGTACATGACCTCCAGCAGCCGGGCGGACGCGGTGATGTAGAAGCCGGTCAGGCCGTCCTGCACCGCCGCGACCAGGGCCCGCCCGGGCAGCAGGGCGAACAGACCGCCGGTGATCACGGCGGAGGCACGGACGTCGATCTCGGCGAGCTTCAGCGCCACCCCGATCGCGGCCGGGGGCATCGCCGCCACCACGAACTGGTAGAACTCCGGCAGCCCGTGGTCGGCGAAGTACCAGGCCAGCCGGTCGCCGAGGACGGCTCCGAGGGCGGCGCAGAAGAACACCGTCACCCCGCCGCCCACCAGGACGGAGGCGGCCCCCGCGAGCAGCCCGGCGGCCGCGGTGAGCACCCAGGTGGGGTACGGGTGGCGGTTGCGGCGGATCACGGCGAGGCGGCGGTAGGCCTCCTCCAGGGAGATCTCCACCTCGGGCGCGCTGATGTCGTCCACCAGCCGGAAGACGGCGGCGAGACGGGTGTAGTCGGTGCCCCGGCGGCGCACGGTGCGGCTCGCGGAGACCGGGTTGCCGACCAGGGAGGGCTGGTGGGTGATCGACAGCATGGTGACCGTGACGGTCGGCTCGGCCCGGTCGAGGCCGTACGAGCGGGCCACGGCGAACATCGCGGCCTCCACGTCCTCCGCGCCCTCGCCGCCGGCCAGGAGCAGCTCGCCGATGCGGAGCGTGAGGTCGAGGACGCGGCCTACGGCCGGCCCGGCCTCGGTCTGCCGCTGCGCCGCCTCGGGCACCGGGCGGACGTCCACCGGCATGCGCAGCATCGTGCGCATCCGGTCCTGCCAGGGGGAGGAGGCGGAGAAGGCGGGAACGGGGGGCGGCGTGTGGGCGGGAGGGGAGTGCTGGGCGGCGTAGGTGGCCGGGGCGGTGAAGCCGGAGCCCTCCGGTCCGGGGGAGGGGGCCGCCAGGCCCTCCGGGAGGGCGAACTCGGAGGTGGGCTGGTCCTCGTCGGGGACCTCCGGCTCCATCCCGGGCGGCGGGGTGAAGGCGCTGTGCGCCTCGTCGGACTTCGGCTTCCGGTCCTCGGGACCGGGCCCTTCGGCCTCCGCCACGCATCCTCCCACCCTTGATCACCAGCGGTACCAGTATGCGGAACCGTTTCCTCCGTGGCGAAACAAGCCGCGGAGGAGTCCCGGAAAAGGAAACGGCGGGGGGG
>NZ_JZWV01000094.1 GCF_000966975.1 Streptomyces katrae
GGCCCCCCCCCGGGGGGGGGGGACCCCCCCCGCCGTCCTCTAGCGGTTACCGAGCGGAGCTCAGTGGTGGCCGCCCTGGGCCTCCAGGCGCTTGAACGAGGCCTCGATCTCGGCCTCGGCCTCGGCGCGGCCCACCCAGTTGGCGCCCTCGACCGACTTGCCCGGCTCCAGGTCCTTGTAGACCTCGAAGAAGTGCTGGATCTCCAGGCGGTCGAACTCCGAGATGTGGTGGATGTCGCGCAGGTGCTCGACACGCGGGTCGGAGGCCGGGACGCACAGCAGCTTGGCGTCGCCGCCCGCCTCGTCGGTCATGTTGAACATGCCGATCGCGCGGCACTTGATCAGGCAGCCCGGGAACGTCGGCTCGTCCAGGATGACGAGCGCGTCCAGCGGGTCGCCGTCCTCGCCGAGGGTGTTCTCGACGAAGCCGTAGTCCGTCGGGTAGCTGGTCGAGGTGAAGAGGCGACGGTCCAGACGGATCCGGCCGGTCTCGTGGTCCACCTCGTACTTGTTCCGCGAACCCTTGGGGATCTCGATGGTGACGTCGAACTCCACGTCCTGCTCCTCCATGATCAGCTCCGGCCCTGTGCCGGAGCTTGACTGCTCCGAGATGGCTTTCTGTTCAAAAGCGTGCGCGTCCGGCCCATCCCTGGGGTGGGGTGCCATGCTCGCGGCAAGACGCAGTGGTTAAGTGTCCCTCACGCATATGTGTGATCGCGAAAGGGGCTGGTCCGAGGTGCCATTGGTCAAGACGTGGCAGCTCATCGCGGGGGCGGCCGTCGCCGGCCTCGCCCTGTCGGCGGTGGCCGTTTCGGCCGCCGGTCCTTGGGACTCCGGCCAGCGTAAGGCCGAGCGGGACAGGGCCGCCTCCTGGAGCCGGACGGGTGGCGCAGATCACGCGGCCGGATCCCCACCGCAGGCCGCGCCGAGCGCCCCCGGCGTCCTCCAGGGCATCGCCCCGCGCCCCGCGGACGCCCCCTCCGCCGCCCTCACCGCGGCGCTCGGGCCCCTGCTCGCCGACCCCGCGCTCGGGACCGTCCGCGGCGCGGCCGTGGTCGACGCCGTCACCGGCGCGGTCCTCTACGAGTCCGGTTCGGCCGAGCCCATGACCCCCGCCTCCACCGTCAAGATCGCCACCGCGAGCGCCGCCCTGGCCGCCCTCGGCCCCGAACACCGGATCCGCACCACCGTGACCCCCGGCCCCGGCCCCGGCCAGATCGTCCTGGTCGGCGGCGGAGACCCCTCCCTCACCGCCAAGAAGAAGAGCCCGGCCGGCTCCGGCGGCAGCCTCGTGGCCCTCGCCGCCGACACCGCCCAGGCCCTCAAGGCCGCCGGCACCGACACCGTCACCCTCGGCTACGACGACACCCTCTACTCGGGCCCCGTCCGCCACCCCATCGGCCGCAACGACAACCTGGCCCCCGTCACCGCCCTCACCGCCGACGAGGCCCGCCCCGACGACTCCACCGCCGGCCCCGTCGAACGCGGCGAGGACCCCTCCAAGGACACCGCCCGCTCCTTCGCCGCCCTCCTGCGCGACCGGGGCATCAAGGTCAACGGCGAACCCGCCCCCGCCAAGCCCGCCCCCGACGCCCGCCCGCTGGCCACCACCCTCTCCACCCCCCTCGCCGGACTCGTCGAGCGGATGCTGACCAACAGCGACAACGACATCGCCGAGGCCCTCGCCCGCCAGACCGCCCTCGCCTCCGGCAAGCCCGCGAGCTTCGAAGGCGCCGAACAGGCCGTCACCCAGCGCCTCGGCTCCCTCGGCGTCGACCTCACCGGCTCCCGCTTCGCCGACGGCAGCGGCCTCAACCGGGCCGACAAGGTCAGCGCCCGCCTCCTGACGGGCCTCCTCGCCAAGGCCGCCGACCCCCAGCACCCGGAGCTGCGGCCCGTCCTCACCGGACTGCCCGTCGCCGGCTTCACCGGCACCCTGCGCACCCGCAACGCCGGCACCTCCCCCGCCGCCGGCCTGCTCCGGGCCAAGACGGGCACCCTGACCGGTGTGAACTCCCTCGCCGGCACCGTCGTCGCCCCGTCCGGACGGCTCCTGGCCTTCGCCTTCCTCACCGCGAACGCCGCCGACGGCTCCGCCGCCGAGAAGGGCCTCGACAAACTCGCCGCAGCCGTCGCCACCACCCCCTGATCCGCCGGACACCCCCTGGGGGGCTCCGCCGCGGCGCAGGTCCACGTACCGTTGACGCATGACGAGCATCGGTGGTGCGGAGATGGTCGACTGGAACCTCGCGGTGGCGACCGCGACCCGGCTCGTACGGCCGGGTCCGGACGTCAGCCGCGACGGGGCCCGGGCCGTGGTGGCGGAACTCCGCCGGCACGCCAGGACCTCCGAGGAGCACGTGCGCGCGTTCACCCGGATGATGCCCGAGGGCACCCCCCTCCCCGACACTCCCGTCCTCGTCGTCGACCGGGCCGGCTGGGTCCGGGCCAACGTCGCGGGCTTCCGCGAACTGCTCGGCCCGCTCCTCGCCAAGATGCAGGACCGCCGCGGCGGCGCCCCCGCCGGCGCCGTCCTCGGGGCCGTCGGCGGCAAGGTCACCGGCGTCGAGCTCGGCATGCTGCTCAGCTTCCTGGCCTCCCGCGTCCTCGGCCAGTACGAGACCTTCGCCCCCGTCGCAACCGACCTCCCCGGCAACCCCGCCACCGGCGGCCGGCTGCTGCTCGTCGCACCCAACATCGTCCACGTCGAGCGCGAGCTGGAGGTCAGCCCCCACGACTTCCGCCTCTGGGTCTGCCTCCACGAGGAGACCCACCGCACCCAGTTCACCGCCGTCCCGTGGCTGCGCGCCCACCTGGAGGGCGAGATCCAGGCCTTCCTCGGCGCCACCGAGATCGAGCCGGGAGCCCTCCTGGAACGGCTGCGCGAGGCCGTCCAGTCCTTCGCCGGTGCCCGCCCCGACGGCGAGCGCGGAGACGAGGCCCACTCCTTCGTGGAACTCGTCCAGACCCCCGAACAGCGCGAGGTCCTCGGCCGGCTCACCGCCGTCATGTCCCTGCTGGAGGGCCACGCCGACTTCGTCATGGACGGGGTCGGCCCCGAGGTGGTCCCCACCGTCGCCGAGATCCGCGAGAAGTTCCAGCAGCGCCGCGCCACCGGCGCCGGCCGCCTGGACGCCGCCCTGCGCAAGCAAGCTGCTCGGCCTCGACGCCAAGCTCCGCCAGTACCGCGACGGCGAGCGGTTCGTACGCGCCGTCGTCGGCGAGGTCGGGATGGACGGCTTCAACCGCGTCTGGACCTCTCCCAACACGCTGCCGACCAAGTCGGAGATCGCCAAGCCCGCGGACTGGGTGGCGCGCGTGCACCGCAGGGGGAGCGCGGGGCGCGAAGAGGGGTGACTCGGGAGGCGTAAACATGTCCCACTGGGGGAAGCAGCATCACCCTTCCGAGGGACCGTGAGGCGTCGAAGGGCGTGCGATGCTCGGGGAACGGCTCGCTTCTGTCACCATCAACGCACTCTGAGTGACCACCCCGCGCGAGCAACACCCCGAAGCCTCCGAGCATCCGAACTCCACGAAGGGCACCGGACATGGGTCCCCATCCTGCGGTCGCGGCGATACGCCTGGCGGTCCGCCGCGTACTCCACGACGTCCTCACCGACCTGACCGACCCCGCAGACCGCGCGGCCGCCACCCCGCCGCTCGTCCTCGTCGCCTGCTCCGGCGGCGCCGACTCCATGGCGCTCGCCTCCGCCCTGGCCTTCGAAGCCCCCAAGCTCGGCATCCGGGCCGGTGGCATCACCATCGACCACGGCCTCCAGCCCGGCTCCGACCTGCGCGCCGCGGAGGTCGTCAACCGCATGACCGCGCTCCGCCTCGACCCGGTGGAGTCCGTCGCCGTGCGCGTCGGCCGCGACGGCGGACCCGAGGCCGCCGCCCGCGACGCCCGCTACGCCGCCCTCGACGAGGCCGCCGACCGGCTCGGCGCCGCCGCCGTGCTGCTCGGCCACACCCGCGACGACCAGGCGGAAACCGTCCTGCTGGGCCTCGCCCGCGGCTCCGGCATCCGCTCGCTGTCCGGCATGGCCGAAGTCTCCGGAGGCCCCGGCCGCACCAGGCGCTACCGCCGCCCCTTCCTCCACATCGACCGGCAGACCGCCCGCAAGGCCTGCATGGTGCAGTCCCTCCCCGTCTGGGACGACCCGCACAACATCGACCCCGCCTACACCCGCTCCCGGCTGCGCCACGAGGGGCTGCCCGCCCTCGAGAAGGCACTCGGCAAGGGGGTCGTGGAGGCACTCGCCCGCACCGCCCAGCTCTCCCGCGACGACGCCGACGCCCTCGACGCCTGGGCCGCCGACGCCGAGGCCGGCGTACGCGACGCGGACGGCCGCCTGGAGTGCGCCAAGCTGTACGCCCTGCCGCCCGCCGTCCGCCGCCGGGTGCTGCGCCGCGCCGTGGTCGCGGCGGGCTCCCCCGCCGGCTCCCTCTTCGCCCGGCACATCGAGGAAGTCGACCGGCTCATCACCGGATGGCGCGGCCAGGGAGCCATCAACCTGCCCGGCCGCGTCGAGGCCCAGCGGCAGGGTGGCAGACTTGTCATCCGGCAGGGCTGATTGGTGCTGAAACACGGCTGAGTCCTCCGGGGACACCCTCCGGAGCCCCGGCCGACAACGAAAGTGATGCGGGTGGACGAGAAGGACATGGGCAACGACCTCCAGTCGGTGCTCATCACCAAGGAAGAGATCGACGCGAAGCTGGCCGAGCTGGCCGCGAAGATCGACGCGGAGTACGCGGGCAAGGACCTGCTCATCGTCGGTGTCCTCAAGGGCGCCGTGATGGTGATGGCGGACCTGGCGCGCGCCTTGTCCACCCCGCTCACCATGGACTGGATGGCGGTGTCCTCGTACGGCGCCGGAACCCAGTCCTCGGGCGTGGTGCGGATCCTCAAGGACCTGGACACCGACATCAAGGACAAGCACGTCCTGATCGTCGAGGACATCATCGACTCCGGCCTGACCCTGTCCTGGCTGCTGTCGAACCTGGGCTCCCGCCAGCCGGCCTCCCTCAAGGTCGTCACGCTGCTGCGCAAGCCCGAGGCCGCCAAGGTCGCCATCGACGTCGAGTGGGTCGGCTTCGACATCCCGAACGAGTTCGTCGTCGGCTACGGCCTCGACTACGCGGAGAAGTACCGCAACCTGCCGTTCGTCGGGACGCTCGCCCCGCACGTCTACGGCGGCTGAACCCCGTTCGTCACCGCGATCGCCCCCGGGGGGAACCCGGGGGCGATTCCCGCCGTTGGAGGAGAAGGCGGGTCTGTCGGCCGTCCCACGGGGCGCCGGGTGACAATACAGAGGTACATTCCGAAGAACAGTCTTTACTCACAGCAGCATTTACCTACGGGCAGGAGGGACGGGGTGCCCGGCACCCCGTATGGATGGACGTGAAGCGATACTTCCGTGGGCCGGTCATGTGGATCGTGCTGGCCGTCCTCGCCGTGGTCGTGTTGATGAACGTCGTCGGCTCCGGCGGCGGCTACAAGTCGGTGGAGACCAGCGAGGTCATCAAGGCGATCAACAGTGGCCAGGTCGACAGCGCCAAGCTGACCACCGGCGACAGCCAGATGATCAAGATCGAGCTGAAGAAGGGCCAGAAGCTCGGCAACAACAGCGGCACCAAGTTCCAGGCCAACTACATCGGGGACCAGGGCGTCCAGCTCGCCCAGAACCTCCAGACCAAGTACGAAGCCGGTCAGATCCCGGACGGCTACTCCGTCACGCCGGACAAGACCAGCCCGTTCCTGAGCGTGCTGCTCTCGCTCCTGCCCTTCGTCCTCATCGTCGTCGTCTTCCTGTTCCTGATGAACCAGATGCAGGGCGGCGGCTCCCGGGTCATGAACTTCGGCAAGTCCAAGGCCAAGCTCATCACCAAGGACACCCCGAAGACGACGTTCGCCGACGTCGCGGGCTCGGACGAGGCCGTCGAGGAACTCCACGAGATCAAGGAGTTCCTCCAGGAGCCGGCGAAGTTCCAGGCCGTCGGCGCCAAGATCCCCAAGGGCGTGCTGCTCTACGGCCCGCCCGGAACCGGCAAGACCCTGCTCGCGCGCGCCGTCGCGGGCGAGGCCGGCGTGCCGTTCTACTCGATCTCCGGTTCCGACTTCGTCGAGATGTTCGTCGGTGTCGGTGCCTCCCGTGTCCGTGACCTGTTCGAGCAGGCCAAGGCGAACGCCCCGGCGATCGTCTTCGTCGACGAGATCGACGCCGTCGGCCGGCACCGCGGCGCCGGCCTCGGCGGCGGCCACGACGAGCGCGAGCAGACCCTCAACCAGCTGCTCGTCGAGATGGACGGCTTCGACGTGAAGGGCGGCGTCATCCTGATCGCCGCCACGAACCGCCCCGACATCCTCGACCCGGCGCTGCTGCGCCCGGGCCGCTTCGACCGCCAGATCGCGGTCGACCGGCCGGACATGCAGGGCCGTCTGGAGATCCTCAAGGTCCACCAGAAGGGCAAGCCGGTCGCACCGGACGTCGACCTCTCGGCCGTCGCCCGCCGCACCCCCGGCTTCACGGGTGCCGATCTGTCCAACGTCCTGAACGAGGCCGCGCTCCTCACGGCCCGGTCGGACAAGAAGCTGATCGACAACCAGATGCTGGACGAGGCGATCGACCGCGTCGTGGCGGGCCCGCAGAAGCGGACCCGGATCATGTCCGACAAGGAGAAGAAGATCACCGCGTACCACGAGGGCGGACACGCCCTGGTCGCGGCGGCCTCCCCGAACTCCGACCCGGTACACAAGATCACGATCCTGTCCCGCGGCCGGGCCCTGGGCTACACCATGGTCCTGCCCGACGAGGACAAGTACTCGACCACCCGCAACGAGATGCTCGACCAGCTCGCGTACATGCTGGGCGGGCGCGCGGCCGAGGAACTGGTCTTCCACGACCCGACCACGGGCGCCGCGAACGACATCGAGAAGGCCACGGCGACGGCCCGCGCGATGGTCACCCAGTACGGCATGACCGAGCGCCTCGGCGCGATCAAGTTCGGCGGGGACAACACCGAGCCGTTCCTGGGCCGCGAGATGTCGCACCCGCGGGACTACTCGGAAGAGGTCGCGGCGCTGGTCGACGAAGAGGTCAAGAAGCTCATCGAGACCGCGCACAACGAGGCCTGGGAGATCCTGGTCGAGAACCGGGACGTCCTGGACAACCTGGTGCTCGCCCTCCTGGAGAAGGAGACCCTGGGGAAGGAGGAGATCGCCGAGATCTTCTCCACGATCGTGAAGCGCCCGGCCCGCCCGGCGTGGACCGGCTCGTCCCGCCGTACCCCCTCCACCCGTCCGCCGGTGCTCTCTCCCAAGGAGCTCCAGCTGACGAACGCCGCCAACGGCACCTCGGCCTCGGCCCAGACCGCCGTATCGGTCGAGAAGTCCCCGGAGTCCTCCCAGGAGGACCGCCCGGAGGCCTGACCGGCCCGGAATGGATGCCGCGCCCCCCAGGTTCTAGCCTGGGGGGCGCGGCACATTTGTACGCCGTCCGCACACAGGAACGAGGAAGAGATGACCGACCCAGTGACCCTGACCGGTGACGAGGGCACGATCGGCGAGTTCGACGAGAAGCGCGCCGAGGCGGCCGTCCGCGAGCTCCTGATCGCGGTCGGCGAGGACCCGGACCGCGAGGGCCTCCTGGAGACCCCGGCGCGCGTGGCACGGGCGTACAAGGAGATATTCGCCGGCCTGTACCAGAAGCCCGAGGACGTCCTGACGACGACGTTCGACCTCGGTCATGACGAGATGGTCCTGGTGAAGGACATCGAAGTCATGAGCTCCTGTGAACACCACCTCGTCCCGTTCCACGGCGTGGCCCACGTCGGTTACATCCCGTCCGCCGACGGCAAGATCACCGGCCTGTCGAAGCTGGCCCGCCTGGTGGACGTCTTCGCCCGCCGCCCCCAGGTCCAGGAGCGGCTGACCACGCAGATCGCCGACTCCCTGATGGAGATCCTGGACCCGCGCGGCTGCATCGTGGTCATCGAGTGCGAGCACATGTGCATGACCATGCGCGGCGTCCGCAAGCCGGGCGCGAAGACCATCACCTCGGCCGTCCGCGGCCAGCTCCGCGACCCCGCGACCCGCAACGAGGCCATGAGCCTGATCATGGCGCGCTGACCCCGTGCCCGGGCCGGCCGGCTGGCAGCCGCTGAGCGAGGACGTCCGGCGGACGCTGGAGATCCTGCTGGCGGGGGAGACCGGGGAGCTCCCGGTCTACCGGGCCCAGATCCCGTACGCGCGGATGAAGGCCGGCTGTACCTGCGGCTGCCCCAGCCAGTACCTGCGGGTCGAGCCGGGTGAGGCGGCGGCGGCGCGGGTGGAGGCGGGGGCCTCCCCGGTCGTGGCGAGCCGGTGCGTCGAGTCCCCGGAGGGTGCGTACGTCGGCGAGGCGATGCTCTTCGCCGACGGGGGCCTGATCGTGTCGCTGGAGGTCTGTCACTGGGAGGACCTGGGGCCGCTGGTGCCGCCTCTGTGGCAGCGGCTGGGGCCCGTCTGAGGTCTGCCAGGTCGGACGGGGCCCAGGGGGCCCAGGGCCGGAGCCCGGGAGGCTAGGCGGGCGCGTGGGCCTTGGCCGGGTCTTCGTCGTCCGGGAGTTTCAGGACGTGTTCCAGGAAGAGGGCGGCCGCGATGACCGCGGCGCCCGCCAGGACCGAGCCGCCGGCGTACCAGGTCTGGTCGCGGCGGGCCGGGACGTCCAGGGAGTCCGTCAGGAGGAAGACGCCGACGCCGCCGTACATGCCGGCGACCAGGGCCGCGACCAGGGCGCTGGCCTGGCCGAAGACCACGGCGCGGGCCGCCATCAGCGGCTCCACGCCCTTGGCCCCCGGACGGCGCTCGCGCTGGGCCTTCAGGCGGGCGCGCAGGGACAGGGCCGTGGCGAACAGCACCACGGCGATCACCGCCAGCACGATCGGCGCGGCCAGCGGGACGCCCGGCAGGGTGCCGTAGGCGTTCCACAGGCGGGCGCCCGCCCAGGACAGCACCCCGGCGATCACGAAGATGCCCGCCAGGACCGCCGGCCTCAGTTGCTTCACTTGTCCGTCCCCGGGTCGGTGTTTCAGTGGCTGCTGCCTGAACACGCTAACGGCTATTCCGGGAGACGGAGTTCCAGGTCGGTTCGCGGCGCGACACCGCTCAGGCCGATCGCGGCCAGCAGGCCGGCGACCGGGCCGCGGCCGGGGAGCTGGGCCTCGGGGTCGATGTCGTTCCAGGGGGCCAGGACGAAGGCGCGCAGGTGTGCCCGCGGGTGCGGGAGGGTGAGGACGGGGTCGTCCGAGACGACGTCCGCGTAGGCCACGATGTCCACGTCGATGGTGCGCGGTCCCCAGCGCTCGTCGCGGACCCGGTCGAAGGCCTCCTCGACGGCGTGCGCCCGCTCCAGGAGCGAGGACGGCGGCAGGGTGGTCTTCAGGGCGATGACCGCGTTGAGGTACGAGGGCTGGGAGCCCGGCTCGACGCCCCAGGGCTCGGTCTCGTAGACCGGCGAGACGGCCTTGACCCGCAGTCCGGGGGTGTCACCGAGGGCGTCGATGGCGCCCTGGAGGGTCTCCAGCCGGTTGCCGAGGTTCGCGCCGAGCGCGATCACGGCCCATTTGGGGTTGGAGAGGGTGACGTCGGCCGCGTCGACCGCCTCGACGACGGAGGCGGGGACGGGCTGGACCGTGGGGTCGCTCTGGGCGTTCTGTCCGTTGTTCACACGCGGCTCCGGGTGATCGTGATGGTCACGTCGTCGAAGGGGACGGTGATGGGCGCGTCCGGCTTGTGGACGACGACCTCCACCTGGGCCACGGCCTCGTGCTTGAGGCACTGCTGGGCGATCCGCTCGGCGAGGGTCTCGATCAGGTCCACGGGCTCGCCCTGGACGACTTCGACGACCTCCTCGGCCACGACGCCGTAGTGCACGGTCTTGGCCAGGTCGTCCCCGGCCGCCGCCGGGCGGGTGTCCAGGTGCAGCACGAGGTCGACGATGAAGGTCTGGCCTTCTTCGCGTTCCCGGGGGAAGACGCCGTGGTGCCCGCGAGCCTTGAGGCCGCGCAGCGCGACACGATCCACGCGAATCACTCCTGCTTTCGTAGGTGCTTCCGGTCCCGGGACTCCCCGGGTCCTTGGGCCTACGCCGAGTGCGGTCGGCGTCGTCCACCTTCGAATTTACCTGCGATAAACCTTCGCTCCCGCCCTTGGGGTCAGTCGGAGGCCTCTTCCTCCTCGTCATCGGAGTCCGTGAGCACCGGAGAACCGTGGTGGGACCAGAGGCGCCAGCCCTCCGGTGTGCGTCGGAACACATTCGTGGCGACCACCAGCTGGCCGACGAGCGGACCGAGTTCACCGGCTTCCTCGGCGGGTCCCCCGCTGAGGATGTTCTCGGTGCAGGTGACCAGGGCCGTGTCGCCTATGAGGGCCACCTTGGTGTCGGTGAGGAAGAACTGGATGTACTCGGTGTGCGACATGATCAGCGCGTACGAGCGCAGCACCTCGCCCCGGCCGGAGAGCACCGGCCAGCCGGGATGGACGCAGGAGATCTCGTCCTCGAGCCAGAGCGCCGACAGTGCGTCGAAGTCCCCCCGCTCCATGGCCTCGTAAAAGGCCGCGTTGACCTCTTCGACGGCTTCGATGTCGGTACGGCTCACCGTTCCCCTTCCCTGTGCGTCCGGGCTGTGCGTCCGGTCGGTCAAAGAGCCCCTTCCACGGCGCGGGCCACCCGAACCGCGTCGGCGGTCGCCCGTACCTCGTGCCCCCGTACGGCCCAGGCGCCCTGGTGGGCGGCGATGGCGGAGACGGCGGCGGTGGCGGCGTCCCGTTCGCGGGCGGGCGGCGGGGCGGCGTCGGCCGCGCCGGCCAGGAGGCCGAGGAAACGCTTCCGCGAGGCGGCGACGAGGACGGGGAAGCCGAGGGCGCGCAGCTCGGGGAGGCGGGCGACGAGGGCCAGGTCGTGCTCGGCGTTCTTGGCGAAGCCCAGGCCGGGGTCGACGACGATCCGCTCGGGGGCGATGCCGCCGGTGACGACGGCGTCGATGCGGGCGCGGAGCTCGGCGGTGACCTCGCCGAGGACGTCGTCGTAGACGGCGAGGCTGTTCATGTTGTCGCTGAAGCCGCGCCAGTGCATGACGACGAAGGGGACGTCGGTGGCGGCGACGGCGGGGATCATGCGGGGGTCGGCGAGGCCGCCGCTGACGTCGTTGACGAGGCGGGCGCCGGCGGCGACCGCCTGTTC
>NZ_JZWV01000095.1 GCF_000966975.1 Streptomyces katrae
GCGACCGCCTGTTCGGCGACGGTGGCGCGCATGGTGTCGACGGAGACGGCGACGCCTTCGGAGGCGAGGCCGCGGACGACGGGGACGACGCGGCGGAGTTCCTCGTCGGCGTCGACGCGGGTGGCGCCGGGGCGGGTGGACTCGCCGCCGACGTCGACGAGGTCGGCGCCCTGGGCGACGAGGTCGAGGCCGCGCTTGACGGCGGCGGTGGTGTCGAACCAGCGGCCGCCGTCGGAGAAGGAGTCGGGGGTGACGTTGACGACGCCCATGACCGCGCAGCGGTCCCAGTCGGGGAGCCCGGCCACGTGGCCCCTGGGAGCGGGTCCGCGGTTCGTGTTCATGGGGTCCAGGGTAGATCCCGTGCAGCGGAACGCCCCCGGGCCCTGGTGGGCGCGGGGGCGTCGGAGCGGCGGTGGTCAGGCGGCCTGGACCTCGCGGTCCTGCTGGGACGGGATCGTGGTCGCCGTGTGGGCGCAGGGGCGGGGCGGCTTCGGGCGGCGGCGGCTCTCGAAGAGGCGGGGGAGGGCCAGGGTGACGAAGCCCTCGGCCTGCATCACGGCGAAGCCGATGCGGGGCAGGTCGCGGTGGTGGCGGTAGACCATGAAGCGCGGCTCCCAGCGGGGGCGGAACTTCTCATTGAACTTGTACAGCGACTCGATCTGGAACCAGCGCGAGAGGAACACGAGCAGGCTGCGCCAGGCGCGCAGGACCGGGCCGGCGCCGATCTTCTCGCCGCGGGCGAGGGCCGCGCGGAACATCGCGAAGTTCAGGGAGACCTTCTCGATCTTCAGCTCGGGGGCCTGCTGCAGGGCGGCGACGATCAGGAGCTCGTTCATGCCCGGGTCGGCGCCGCGGTCGCGCCGCATCATCTCCAGGGACATGCCGTCCTTGCCCCAGGGCACGAAGTGCTGGATGGCCTTCAGGTCGCCGAACGGGCTGCTGTCGCCCTCCTCCACGCGGTGGGCGGTGGCGATGATGCAGTCCCCGTCGTCCGGGTCGCCGATGCGGCCCAGGGCCATGGAGAAGCCGCGCTCGGTGTCCGTGCCGCGCCAGGCCTCGGCCGCGCCGCGCACCTGGGACAGCTCGAACTCGTTCAGCTCGCTGACCCGGCGGACCTTGGTGGTGTAGCCGTTGCGTTCGATGCGCTTGACCATCTGTCGGACGTTGCGCATGGGGCGTCCGGCGAGGGAGAAGTCTTTGACGTCGACGATGGCCTCGTCGCCGAGCTCCAGGGCGTCCAGGCCGGTCTCGCGGGTCCAGACCTCGCCGCCGGTCTCGCTGCAGCCCACGACGGCCGGGGTCCAGGAGTGGGCCTTGGCCTCCTCCATGAACCGCTCGATGGCGCCGGGCCAGGCCTCGACGTCGCCGACGGGGTCGCCGGAGGCGAGCATCACACCGGAGACCACGCGGTAGGTGACGGCGGCCTTGCCGCTGGGGGAGAAGACGACGGCCTTGTCGCGGCGCAGCGCGAAGTGGCCGAGGGAGTCGCGGCCGCCGTGCCGGGCGAGGAGCTCGCGCAGCTTGGCCTCGTCGTCCGCGGTGAGCTGCGCGGCCGGGTGCTCGGGGCGGAAGGCGAGGTAGATGGTGGTGACGGCGGTCAGCATGCCGAGGGCGCCGAGGGAGTAGCCGACGGTCCAGCTCACCCGTCCGGCGTAGTCGACGGGGCCCTCGAAGCCGAAGAGGCCGTAGACCACGTGGGTGATCTGCTCGTAGAGGCTGGGGTGGCCGACGACCTTGTTCGGGTGGACGTTGACGATCACCAGGCCGAGGCCGATGGAGCCGGCGCTCATCAGGACGAAGTTCGCGAGCGCCTTCCAGCGGCTGCGCGGGTCCGGGAGGGCCTTGAATTCACCCTGATGGCGTACGAGCAGTGCGAGGAGCACCGCCGAGATGACCACGCTGATGATCGAGTGCCGGTAGACGAACTGCGCGACCGCGCCGGCCGGCAGCAGGACGACGGCGGCGCGCCAGGCGCGCCGCTTGTTGCGCTTGAGTCCGTGCGCGAGCAGCAGGATCAGGACGCCCGCGCTGATGGAGAGGGCCGCGGCGAAGGGGCCCAGGGAGCCGGGCAGCACCTCGGTGACCGCGTGGAACCGGCTGTGGCGGAATCGCGGGAAGACGCCCGCCGCGATGTCCAGAAGGCCGACGATCATGACGGCCGTACCTACGAGACCGGGCACCGACTCCGGCTTGGGTCCGCGGAAGATTCGCCGGACCCTACTCGGAACCTGTCCCGACTTATCGCCATCTATCCTGCTAGACATCGCTTCCCGTTGCTCCGCGAGAGATCATGTGGCCGAAGGCCGCGACAGCCTCCGGGGTGTGGTGCGTCCACTAGGACGACATCGAGGAGGAGCGGGTTCACTCTTCCGTCGGAAAAATCCAGTCCTGCCATCAGAAAGTCGACTGACTGCTCATGGGTCTCACCAGTAATGCCGTTCTGGTCCTGGCCATCATCGCGGGTGTAGCGCTGTTCGCGGTGACGGTCTGGCTCTGGCCGAAGCTCTCGGGCCGCACCTGGCGGTCGGTCCTCGGCCGGGTCGGCCTCCTGCTCGCGACCCAGCTGGCGCTGTTCTCGGCAGTCGGTCTCGCCGCAAACAAGTCGTTCCTCTTCTACGGTTCCTGGGCCGACCTGTTCGGCCAGCAGACGTCGATCGGCAAGGTCGTCGACCACTCGATGAGCAGCAAGGACATCAAGGTCCTCGACAAGCAGAAGCTGGACGTCCCCGGCGGCGGCCAGCCCCAGGTCGGTGGTCAGATACTGAAGGTGGCCATCACCGGGGAGAAGTCGAAGATAACGAGTCCCGGCTACGTCTGGCTCCCGCCGGAGTACTTCCAGCCGCAGCACAAGGACAAGAACTTCCCCGCCTCCATCGTCCTGACGGGTTACCCGGGCACCGCCGAAAACCTGATCAAAGGGCTCAACTACCCCATGACGGCCTTCAAGCAGGCCAAGCAGGGCAAGATGAAGCCGATGATCCTGGTGATGCTGCGGCCGACCATCGCGCCGCCGCGCGACACCGAGTGCGTGGACATACCGGGCGGCCCGCAGACGGAGACCTTCTTCGCGCAGGATCTGCCGCAGGCCATCCAGGGCACGTTCCGGGTCGGCAAGAAGCCGCAGAACATGGGCTTCATCGGCAACTCCACGGGCGGCTACTGCGCCCTGAAGATCGCCGCGCACCACCCGCAGACCTTCGGCGCCGCCGCGGGTCTGTCCGCGTACTACAAGGCGGCGGACGACCCGACGACCGGTGACCTCTTCCACGGCGACGAGAAGTTGAAGAAGGCCGCGGACGTGCTGTGGAGCGTGGAGAACAAGAAGCCGACCGGCACCTCCTTCCTCGTCACCACGAGCGAGAAGGGCGAGGACAACCTGAACGACACCAAGAAGTTCATCAAGCTGGTCAAGGGTCCGGACCGGGTCTCCTCGATCATCCTCGACAGCGGCGGCCACAACTTCAACACCTGGCGCCGCGAGATCCCGCCGATGCTGGTGTGGATGAGCAGCCGTATGCAGGCCTGAGGCCGCAGGCAGTACCGGGCGGTTACCGCCCGCGCTCCATCGGGGCCCGACGATGCGTCGGGCCCTTCGTCATGCCGCGGGCGGCTCGGCCCGGCGCAGCGCCCGGTGGACGCCCTCCGGGGTCAGTACGCCGACCAGCGCGCCGGAATCCGGGTCCGTGACCCCGATCCGGCCCGCGTCCTGCTGGAGCAGCGCCGCGAGGGCCTCCCGCAGCGAGGCCCCCAGCGCCACCGTGGCCGCCGGTTCCTCACCGTCCGCCGCCGCCGTCAGGTCGGCCTCCCCGACCGGGGTGACCGCGAGCCGCTTGAGGCCCCGGTCGGCGCCGACGAAGGAGGCCACGTAGTCGGTGGCCGGCGCGCCCAGGACCGCCGCCGGGCGGGCGAACTGCTCGATGGTGCCCTCCCCGTAGACCGCGATCCGGTCGCCGAGCCGGACGGCCTCCTCCAGGTCGTGGGTGACCAGCAGGATCGTCTTGCGGACCGTCTTCTGGAGGGCGAGGAACTCGTTCTGGAGCCGCTCGCGCACCACCGGGTCCACCGCGCCGAACGGTTCGTCCATCAGCAGCACCGGCGGGTCCGCCGCGAGCGCGCGGGCGACGCCGACGCGCTGGCGCTGGCCGCCCGACAGCTGTTCGGGGTAGCGGCTGCCGAACACGGCCGGGTCCAGGCCGACGAGTTCGAGGAGCTCGGCCGCCCGGGCGCGGGCCTTCGCCTTCGGGGTGCCGGTCAGCTGCGGGACGGTGGCCGTGTTCTCCAGCACCGTCTTGTGCGGGAAGAGCCCGACCTGCTGGATGACGTAGCCGATGCGGCGGCGCAGCTCGACCGGGTCGGCGGCGGAGACGTCCTCGCCGTTCAGCAGGATCCGGCCCGAGGTGGGCTCGATGAGCCGGTTGACCATCTTCATGGTGGTCGTCTTGCCGCAGCCGGACGGGCCCACCAGCGTGACCAGTTCGCCCTCCGCGACCTCGAACGACAGGTCCTCGACGGCAGTCGTCCCGTCGGGGTACCGCTTGGTCACATGCTCGAATCGGATCACCCCGCCATCCTCCCCCACGGGTGCGCTCGGATGGGCGAAGGCTTTGTGAGGGGAGTGTTGCACGTGTGCGAATGATTCCGGCCAATGCGGGCGGCGGGGGTTATGGTCGCACTGGCCGGGTCTTCGGGTACACGTGTACGGGCAGGGAAGGGGGTGAGCGGTGTGGCGGTACGGAACTGCCTGGTGGCGAACGACTGGATCTGCTGGGACTACGTCACCTCCCGTGCCCCGGAACTCGCCGACGCCACCCTCGAACACGTCTGGATCACGGCGGTCTCGGTGCTCATCGGTGTCGCCGTCTCCGTGCCGCTGGCGCTGCTGGCCCGCCGCGGCCGCCGCTGGGCGGCCCCCGTCCTCGGCCTGACCACCCTGCTCTACACGATCCCCTCGCTCGCCATGTTCTCCCTGCTGCTGCCCCTCTTCGGGCTCTCGGCGGCGCTCGTGGTGACCGGCCTGGTGCTGTACTCGCTGACCATCCTGGTCCGCAACGTGCTGGCCGGGCTGGAGGCCGTCCCCGAGGAGGTCCGGGAGGCCGCGCGCGGCATGGGCTACGGCCCGGCGCGGCTGCTGTGGCAGGTCGAACTGCCGCTGGCGCTGCCCGCGCTGCTCGCCGGGGTGCGGATCGCGACGGTCTCCACCGTGGCGCTGACCACCGTCGGCTCCATCGTCGGCAAGGGCGGGCTGGGCAACCTGATCGCCCCGGCCGTCAGCAGCTCCTTCAAGGCCCAGGTGCTCACCGCCTCGGTGTTGTGCGTGCTGCTCGCGCTGGTCGCGGACCTGCTGCTGCTCGGCCTCCAGCGGATGTTGACCCCCTGGACCCGTGCCGGGCGCCCGGTACGCGTGAAGGGGGCCTGAGGCCGTGGGAGTCGTGGGGAAGGCCTTCGGCTGGCTGGCCGACGGCGCCAACTGGTCGGGGGAGAGCGGTGTCTGGCACCGGCTCGCCGAACACCTCCTGGTCAGCGGGATCGCCCTCGGCGTCGCCTGCGTGGTGGCCCTTCCGGTGGGGCTGTGGCTCGGGCACGTCGGCCGGGGCGGGGCCCTCGCGGTGAACCTCTCCAACGTGGGCCGGGCCGTACCGGTGTTCGCGGTGCTGGCCCTGTTCATGGTCTCGCCGCTGCGCAGCGCCGGCTACCTGCCGACCGTCGTCGCCCTGGTGCTGTTCGCCGTACCGCCGCTGCTGACCAACGCGTACGTCGGCATGCGCGAGGTGGACCGCTCGGTGGTCGAGGCGGCCCGGGGCATGGGCATGTCCGGCGGGCAGCTGTTCTGGCGGGTGGAACTGCCGCTGGCCCGGGGGCTGGTGATGACCGGTCTGCGCTCGGGCGCCGTGCAGGTCATCGCCACCGCCACGATCGCCGCGATGGTCGGCCAGGGCGGCCTGGGCCGGATCATCACCGCCGGCTTCAACACGTACAACACCCCGCAGGTGGTGGCGGGCGCCCTGCTGGTCGCGCTGCTGGCCCTGCTGGTGGAGGGCCTCCTGGTGGCGGCGGACCGGCTGCTGCCGGGGCGCGGCCGGCCGGCACCGCGCTGAGCCCCTCCGCCTCCGTCGCCTTCCCCCGATCTCCGAATCCCCAAGGAGCATGATGAGCAAGTCCACGCGCATCCTCGGCGCGACCCTGGGCGCGGTGGCCCTGACCGTTTCCCTCACCGCGTGCGGGGGCGACAGCCTGGAGAAGAGCAAGGACGGCGGCTCCTCCGCCCCCGCGTCGGCCGCCGCCGGCGGCGGCAAGGGGAAGCTGGTGATCGGCGCGGCCGGCTTCACCGAGTCCAACGTCCTGGCCGAGCTCTACGCCCAGCTGCTCAGGCACGCGGGCTACGGCACCTCCATCACCACGGTCAGCAACCGCGAGCTCTACGAACCCTCCTTGGAGAAGGGCGAGATCGACGTCGTCCCGGAGTACGCGGCCACCCTCGCCGAGTTCCTCAACGCCAAGGTCAACGGCAAGGACGCGCCCAAGGACAAGCCCGTGGCCTCCAGCGACGCGAAGGCCACGGTGGCCGCCCTGGAGAAGCTCGCGACCCCGCTCGGCATCAAGCCCCTGGAGGCCGGCGAGGCCGTCGACCAGAACGCCTTCGCGGTGAGCGCGGAATTCGCCCGGAAGAACAATCTGAAGACGCTTTCCGATCTTGGTAAGTCCGGGCTGAAGGTGAAGATCGCGGCGGGTGACGAATGCTCCGTGCGCCCCTTCTGCGCGCCCGGGTTGGAGAAGACGTACGGAATCCAGGTTTCCGGTATCGATCCCAAGGGCGTGGGCACCCCGCAGGCCAAGCAGGCCGTCAAGGACGGGGCGGACCAGCTCGTGCTGACCACCACCACCGACGCCACCCTGGACAGTTTCGGTCTGGTCCTGCTGGAGGACGACAAGAAGCTCCAGAACGCGGACAACGTCCTGCCGGTCGTCAACGCCAAGCGCGCGGGCTCCCCGGACGTCGCGATCGCCCTCGGCGACCTCACCAAGGTGCTCACCACGGCCGACCTCGTCGAACTGAACCGCAAGGTGGACGCGGAGCGGGCGAAGCCGGCGGACGTCGCGAAGGCCTATCTGGAGTCCAAGGGCCTGCTGGCGAAGTAGCGGTTACATGATCGATGGCCAATTGAGCGGTAACCGCCCGGCAAGAGATTGCCGGGCGGGTACCCCACGCGGGGCCCACGCCCTGTAAATTTCAGGCCATGCCCCGTGGACGTCACCGCAATCCCGAGCCCCTGCACCGACTTCTCACGCCGACGGCCGTCGGCGGGGTTTCCGTCGCCAGCGCCGGCGCGGCCTGGCTCCTCGCGGAACCCCTCGCGCTGCGCCTGCTCGTGGCCCTCACGGCGGCCGCGGGCGTCGGCGGCGCCGTCCTGATGCGCTCCTGGGACCGGGCGGCCGGCCGCCGGGTGGCGGAGCTGGCCCGCGAGCGGGTCAAGGACGAGTGGAAGACGGACGAGCGGATAGCCGAGCTCGAGTCCGACCTGGAGGAGGCCCGCGTCCTGCGGGCCAAGCTGGACGCGAAGCTGCGGGCCAAGCGGGTCGAACTCGCCGGTCTGCGCGGGGAACACGCGGCGCTGCTGCGCCGGTACGCCACCGCCGAGACGGAGCGGGCCAGCGCGCTGGAGAAGCGGCGGCTGCTGGCGATGGAGAACGCCGGGACGCCGAAGGAGCTCCCGGCGGTGTCGCAGGAGCGGACCGGCAGCGGGGCGCCGACCGCGGTGGGCTACGCCCGGGCGAACGCGGCGATGGCCGCGCTGCTGCGGAAGGCCGAGGCGCGGGCGGCGGCCGAGGCCGCCGCGGCGGCGGGTCCGAAGGCGCTGGCCCCGGCGGCCGGTCCGGCGCACGCCCGTACGGAGGCCCCCGCCGGCTCCGCCCCCGCTCCGGCCTCCGCTCCCGTTCCGGCGCGGCGGCCGGCGGCGCCCGTGGCCCCGTACGCGGCCCAGCGGCGCTCGGCCTCGCGCGTCGAGGGGGGCTTCGACTTCTTCGGCACCAAGAACACCGCGCAGGCCCGGGCCGCCATCGAGTCCGTACAGAACGAGGACCTGGCGGACGTGGTCGGCGCGGAGGCGCTGGCCGCGCACAAGGCGGAGTCCGCGGAGGGCGGGGCCGAACCGGAGTCCAAGCCGGTGACGGAGGAGCAGCAGGAGGCGGCCGCCGGTCAGGTGATCGACCTGACGGCCCACGACGAGACCGAGCCGATCGACGTGGTCCGGCTCCGTACGGCCATCTCCTAGCCGAACCCTCGGGCGCGGCTACGTCCCGGCAGGGGTGTACGACCCCACCAGGCGGGAGAGGTGGCGGCCCGCGAGGAGGAGGGGCGTGCGGGAGCGGGTGACCTGGGAGGTCATCTCGGCGCCCTCCAGGGTGGCGATCACCGTGACCGCCAGGTCGGCGGCCTCCGCCTCCTCGATGCCGGAGGCCCGCAGCTTCGCCGCCACCAGTTCCTGCCAGTGCCCGAAGGAGCGCGCGCACGCCTCCTGGAGCTCGGGCAGCCGGCCCACCGACTCCAGGGCCGTGGCCGTGACCGGGCAGCCGTCGCGCCAGTCCGATGCCGCGAGGGCGTCCGCCAGTACCCCGGCCGTCGCCTCGATCGCCCGGGCCGCGTCCGGGTCGGAGTCCAGCGCCGCGCGCAGCATCTGGGCGAACTCCCCGTCGCCGTGGCCGATCGCGGCGACCGCGAGCTCCTGCTTGCCGCCCGGGAAGAAGTGGTAGAGCGAGCCCAGGGTGGCCTCCGCCTCACGGACGAGCTGCTTGACCGGGGTGCTCTCGTAGCCGCCGTGCTGCATCAGGCGGGAGGCGGTGCGGACCAGGCGCTCGCGCGTCCCGGCTTCCGCCTGCTGCTTCTTCTGCTTCGTCACCGCTGTCGCCGCCATGCGGGGAAGTCTACCCCCGGAATTGGATAGAGCGTTCGTTCTAGTGCCGTGCTACGGTCGCCCCAAGCGCTGGATAGAGCGTTCGTTCTAGTCCCTTTCAGGGTGACTTCGTGGGGAGAACTCCGTCATGAACCAGGTTTCGATCATCGGCCTCGGACCCATGGGCCGGGCCATGGCCTCCGCCTACCTCGACGCCGGCTACGCCGTCACCGTCTGGAACCGCAGCCCCGGCAAGGACGCCGCGCTGCTGGCCCGCGGCGCCCGGCGGGCCGGGAGTGCCGCCGAGGCCGTCGCCGCGAGCCGGCTGAGCATCGTCAGCCTCATCGACGTCGACGCCGTGTACACCGCGCTCGGGGAGGCCGACCTCGACGGCCGGGTGCTGGCCAACCTGTCCTCGGACGTCCCGGAGAAGGCGCGGGCCGCCGCCGAGTGGGCCCGGGGGCGCGGGGCCTCGTACCTCACCGGCGGGGTCAACGTGCCGCCGACCGGCATCGGCCAGGAGGGCGCCTCGATCTTCATCAGCGGGCCGGCGGAGGTGTACGAGGAGCAGCGCGCCGCCCTCGACGTCCTCGCCGCCACCGACTACCGCGGCGCCGATCCGGGCCACGCGCAGCTGTACTACCAGCTCAACATGATCATGTTCTGGACCGCGTACACGGGCTGGTACCAGGCCGTCGCCGTCGCCCGTGCCAACGGCCTGACCGCGGCCGACATCCTCCCCTACGCCGGCTACACGGCCGACAGCATGCGCGGCTTCTACGAGGGCTCCGCCCCGCTCGCCGACGCGGACGACCACGACGGCACCCATGCCCGCCTCGCGATGTGCGCGGCGAGCCTGGAGCACGTCCTGCACACCGCCGCCGACTCCGGGGTGGACACCGGGATCCTCGCCGCCCACGCCGAGCTGTACCGGCGCGGGGTCGACGCGGGCTTCGGGGCCGACGGCACCGCCCGGCTGATCGGCCTGCTGGGCGCCCCGGAGACGGCCTAGGTCAGAACAGCGGGAGCTGGCCCGGGTGCGGGCCCAGGACGAAGCCGTCCAGGGTCGGGGCGGTGGCGCCGAGCACCACGCGCGCCCGGGAGCCGGGGCAGGACACCAGCCCGGCGCGGCGTCCCGCCGGAGGGTCGTGGCGGGCGATCCGGCCGGCCGTCACGGCGCAGTCGCGGCCGCAGGACGGGCAGGCCCGTCGGGGGGAAGCGGACATGCCCCAAGTCTGCCCTGCCGCACCGACATCCACCCGGCCGGCCCGTCGGTTCAGGAGGCGGGCGCGGCCGCGGCCCTGGCCGCCAGCCAGGCCTCGTGCGCCCGGGTCACCCGGTCCCACAGGGCGGCGCGGTCCTCGGCGGTGACGTCGTCCAGGGCACGGCCGAAGACCTCCGTGACGGCCCCGAACAGCTCGTCGGCGCCGGTGAGTTCCCGGACCGTGCGCGTACCGTCCACCGCGGTGCGGATCAGCATCCGGCCGTGCAGCCGGTCGATGCCGTCCGCACTGCGCCGCAGCATGACCAGCGACGGCCGGAACGGCGAGTCCTCGGCGGTGGACAGGAACCGGTGGGCGGGCTCGAAGTCGGCCATGGCGGCGGCCGCCGACCGGAAGTTCATGCGCGGCGTCGGCACCCCGTCCCGGAGCAGGCTCCAGCCCCCGCCCTGGCTCCCGCCCCCGTCCCAGGTCACGGCGTGCGGCTCCAGCCGGTACGCGAAGCCCTGCTCGTACGCGCCCGCGCGCAGCGGCAGGGGTTCGTACGGGCCGTCGCCCATGCCGACGTCGACGAAGAGCTCCTGCTCCCCGATCCGTACCGTCAGGGCGAGGTGGTCGCCGCCCGCGTCCAGGGCCCGCGGGTCGGCGTGCATGCCGCCGAGGTGGCGGGTCACCTCGTACCCGAGCCCCTCCAGCAGCGCGGCGAAGGCCCCGTTCAGATGGAAGCAGTAGCCGCCGCGCCCGGCGGCGATCCGCCGCACGGACAGCGCCGGGTCGATGCCGGGCGGCCGGCCCAGCTGGATGTCGAGGTTCTCGAACGGCACGCGCTCCACGTGGGCGCGCGCGAGGGCGTACAGCCCCTCCACGGAAGGGGCGCCGGGATCGGCGACGCCGAGCCTGCGGAGGTAGCCGGAGAGGTCGTCGCGGGTGACTGTGGTCATGCGGGTGACGGTAGGGCGCTCCCGCCCCGGGCCGTCGGCGATCGCCCGCCGACTGTCAGGTCCGCCCCGCGGGCCTACTTGTCGATGTCGCCGACCACGAAGAACAGCGAGCCCAGGATCGACACCATGTCCGCGACCAGCTGTCCCGGCAGCAGCACCGCCAGGGCCTGGATGTTGTTGAAGGAGGCGCTGCGCAGCTTCAGCCGGTACGGGGTCTTCTCGCCCTTCGAGACCAGGTAGTAGCCGTTGATGCCGAGCGGGTTCTCCGTCCAGGCGTACGTGCTCCCCTCGGGCGCCTTCAGCACCTTCGGCAGCCGCTGGTTGACCGGCCCCGGCGGCAGCTCCGCCATCCGGTCCAGGCAGGCCACCGCCAGGTCCAGGGCGTTGTGCGTCTGGTCGAGGAGCACCTCGAAGCGGGCCAGGCAGTCGCCCTCGGTCCGGGTGACCACCTTCAGGACGTCCTGGAGCTCCCCGTACGCCAGGTACGGCTCGTCGCGGCGCAGGTCGAAGTCCACCCCGGAGGCGCGGGCGATCGGGCCGGAGACCCCGTACGCGTGCACCGCCTCGGCCGACAGGACGCCGACGCCGCGCGTGCGGCCGCGGAAGATCTCATTGCCGTGGACCAGCTTGTCGTACACGTCCATCCGGGTGCGGACGTCGGCGATCGCCGCCCGGGCGCGGCCCAGCCAGCCGGCCGGGAGGTCCTCCTTCAGGCCGCCGACCCGGTTGAACATGTAGTGCATGCGGCCGCCGGAGATCTCCTCCATCACGGCCTGGAGCTCCTCGCGCTCACGGAACGCGTGGAAGATCGGGGTGATACCACCCAGTTCGAGGGGGTACGACCCGAGGAACATCAGGTGGTTCAGGACCCGGTTCAGCTCGGCGAGGAGCGTACGCATCCACACCGCCCGCTCGGGGACCTCCATGCCGAGCATCCGCTCGACGGCCATCACCACGCCGAGCTCGTTGGAGAAGGCGGACAGCCAGTCGTGCCGGTTGGCCAGCATGACGATCTGGCGGTAGTCACGGGCCTCGAACAGCTTCTCCGCGCCGCGGTGCATGTAGCCGACCACGGGCTCCGCGCTGGCGATGCGCTCGCCGTCCAGGACGAGCCGCAGCCGCAGCACGCCGTGGGTGGAAGGGTGCTGCGGTCCGATGTTGAGCACCATGTCGGTGCTCTCCGCCGCGCCGCCGATGCCGACCGTGGTCTCCGTCATGCGCGCATTGTCGCAGTCCTAGGGTGGGGGCATGGAAACGGGGACGACGGGTGAGACGGACCGGCCCGCGTGGGCCGGACTGCCGGGTGGGCTCCTGTCCCTCCGGCGGCTGCTGCTGGTGGTGTGGACGGCCGTGCTCACGGCGGCGACCGCCCTCCCGCTGGGGCTGCTCGCCGGAGCGGAGTGGGCGGCCCTCGGCGCGATATGGCTGCCCGCGCTGGTCTGGGGCTGGGTGCTGCTCGGACGGAACTGGCGCTCCTGGCGCTACGCCGAACGGGCCGACGACCTGCTGATCAGCCGGGGCGTGCTGTGGCACCGGGAGACCGTCGTCCCGTACGGGCGGATGCAGCTGGTGGAGGTGACCTCGGGCCCGTTCGAGCGGCGCTTCGGGCTGGCCTCGGTCCAGCTGCACACGGCCGCGGCGGCCACGGACGCCAAGATCCCGGGCCTGGCCCCGGACGAGGCGGAACGTCTCCGCGACCGGCTGACGGAGCTCGGCGAGGCCCGATCGGCCGGCCTGTGACGGCCCCCGTCCCGCCCCCGCCGGGCGGCGAACGGCGGCTGCACGTCCTGACCCCGCTGCGGCGGGCCTGGGTGCCGATCGCCGCCACCGCCGGCCTGGTCGCCCAGCAGGGCGAACGGGCCCAGGAGTGGGCGCTGGCCCTGCCCGTGTGGCTGCGGCTGGCCGTCCTGGCCGGGCTGGTCCTCGTCTTCGGCACGTACGGCTTCCTCAGCTGGTGGTTCACCCACTACGCCGTCACCGACAGCGAGCTGCGCATCCGCACCGGCCTGGTCTTCCGCCGCACCGCCCACATCCGCCTCGACCGGGTCCAGGCCATCGACGTCACCCGGCCCCTGCTGGCCCGTGTCGCCGGGGTCGCCGCGCTGCGCATCGACGTCATCGGCACCGAGGACAAGGACGAGCTGGCCTTCCTCGCCGAACCCGACGCGGTCGCCCTGCGCGCCGAGCTGCTGGCCCGGGCCGCCGGTTTCGCCCCCGCCGAGGCCACCGCCCTCGGCGAGGCCCCCGACCGGGAGCTGCTGCGGGTCACGGTCCGGGACCTGGCGGTCTCCCTGCTGCTTGCCCTCGACACCTGGGCCGCCCTCGCGGCCGGGCTCGTCGGCCCGGTGCTCGTGTGGGCGCTCAGCTCCAGTCCCTGGGCGGCCCTGGTCGCCCTGCTGCCGCTGCTGGGCGCCGTCTGGAAGGGCAGCGCGGCCCGCTTCCTCACCGGGTACGACTGGCGGGTCGCCGAGTCCCCCGACGGGCTCCGCCTGGACCACGGGCTGCTGGACCGGGCCCACGAGACCGTCCCGCCGGGGCGCGTGCAGACCGTGCGGATCGTGGAGCCGCTGCTGTGGCGGCGGCGCGGCTGGGTGCGGGTGGAGCTGAACGTGGCGGGCTCCAAGAACGGGATCCTGGTCCCGGTCGCCACCCGGGAAGCCGCCCACGCCCTGGTCGCCCGGGTGCTGCCGGGCGCGGACGTGGCGGCCCTGTCCTTCGCGCCGTCCCCGCGCCGGGGGGCGCGCTGGGCGGTCCCGGTGTGGTGGAAGGGGTACGGGCTGGCCGTCTCGCGGGAGCTCTTCGCGGCCCGGCGCGGGCTGCTGTGCCGGCGTACGGAGATCGTTCCGCACGCGAAAGTGCAGAGCGTGCGCCGTACGCGGGGCCCCTGGCAGCGGGTCTGCGGGGTGGCCGACGTGCACGTGGACACCGGCGCCGGCAACACCGTCACCGCCCGGCTCAGGGCGGCGGAGGAGGCCACCGCTCTGCTGTACGGCCAGGCGGCGCGTTCCCGCACCTCCCGGGCGGCGGCCAGGCCCGACCGCTGGATGGCCTGAAATCGTCGCTGGATCGATTTCAGGCCAGAGGTTCCGGCCAACTGAAACCGTGTTTGTGTTCGCAACGTCCCTTCGGTAGACAGGTAGGCACGGAAGTGACGGCTCAACACGTCAGGGGTGGGTGAATGAAGTTCGACATGGGCAGCACGACGCTGTCCGACCTGGGCAAGGCCACGAGCGGCTCCAGCGACGACCTCGGCACGCTGATCAAGCTGCTGATCGCGGCCGCCGACCCGCTGGAGGGCAAGTTCAACGGGGTCGGCCGGACCGCGTTCGACTCGTTCAAGCGGCGCTCGGACGCCGTGACCGCGGAGCTGAACGGCTCGCTGCGCGCCATCCTCGGCGGTCAGCGCGGCATGGACACCTCCTTCACCACCGGTGACCACGAGCAGGGCGACAACGCCCACCAGAACATGGGCTCCGCGAACTTCGACGCCGCCCGCTTCGGCGCCCGCTGAAACCCGGGGGATTGAGGAGACATGGGACAGAACCAGGACCGCACCTCGTACGACGTCGCCGCCTCCGTGGAGGTCCAGGGCGGGCTCGGCGGGATCATCGGCCAGCTGGAGCGGGTGCTCGCCGACCGTGACGCGGCGGTGAAGGCGGCGATGGCCGAGTTCACGGCCGACGGGGTCTCGGACGAGTACCACGGCAAGGAAGTCCGCTGGAACAAGGCGGCCAACGAGGTGCGCGACATCATCCGCCTCGTCCGCAACACGCTGGAGCAGAACGACGCGACCGCGCAGGCGACGCTCGCGAAGGCCAAGGCGGCGGTCGACGGCATCGGCTGACGCCGGCCGGAGCACCGGACGCAGGTTCACGGGGACACGGGGGTAGGTCATGGACTGGGACATCAAACCGTCCGGCGTGCAGGGGGTCGTCAACAAGACGATCACCGCCGCGGAGGGCTTCCAGAAGGCGGGCACGTCGCTCCAGAAGGAGCTTCCGGAGGCGGCCAAGCACGCCGGTACCGTCACGCCCGGCGGGGGCACCGGCGGTGAGGGCGGCGGGATGGGCCCGATCGCCGGCGCGCTGGGTGAGCTCATGGCCTCCCACCAGCAGCGGCTGGCGTTCATCTCGGCCCGCACGGAGGCTTCGCTCAACGGGGCCATCAAGGCCACGACGGCGTACGTCCAGGGCAACATCGAACAGGCGGAGAACGCCCAGCGCGAGGCGCTGAAGGAACCGAAGGTCGATCTTCCGGGGGCGGAGAAGAAGTGACCGACCACGTACCGATCAATCCGTGCACGATCCCGCAGTTCACGGGCGACCTGGACGCGCTGGAGAAGAACAAGGCGGCGATCGACACGGCGGCGGGGACGTTCCGTGACGCCGGGTCGAACGTGGACTCCGAGTTCCAGGGGCTGTCCGCGTTCTACTCGGCCCCCGAGGCCGAGAAGCTGTTCGCGACGACCAAGCCGGTCAAGACCGACAGCGACTTCTTCGCCGACCAGCTGGAATCGGCGTCCAAGGCGCTGGGCGAGTACATCACCGAGGCCCGACCGATCGTGGCGCGCCTGAAGGAACTCCAGGCGAAGGCAACCACGTTCAGCAACAAGATCAGTGGGGACAAGCACTGGAAGGACGACGGGGACAAGATCGATGAGAACAACGATCTGATCCACGACGTCAACGCGGCCGTCTCCGCGTTCTGGGCGGCGGAGCGCACCTGCGCGAACAAGATCCGCGCCCTGTACTGCGCCGCCCCGCTCGTCGCCGACGACGGCTCGCACGGCGACAACATGTACGGCTACAAGGGCGAGGACCTCAACAAGGCCCAGGACCTCCCGTGGGGTTCGCAGCTGGAGGAGACCCACCGAGCCTGGGAGATCGGCTACTGGGTCAAGTCCTTCGTCTGGGACGGCCTGATCGTCGACGGGATCTGGGGCACCATCCGCGGCCTGGGCACCCTCATCGGTGTCGACGGCTGGGACAAGGCCGGGCAGGCCTGGACCGGCCTGGCCAAGCTGGCCACCGGTCTGACGCTCGCGTCCATCCCCGGCGTCGGCACCGCGTTCTGGATGCTCCCCGACAAGGACCTCCCCCCGTGGATCCGTGACTCGCGCACGGCGGTGAAGGAGACCGGCAAGGCCCTGGTCGCCTGGGACGAGTGGGGCAAGAACCCCGCCCGCGCCGCCGGGGCGGTCACCTTCAACGTCCTGACCACCGTCTTCACCGGCGGCGCCGGCACCGCCGCGAAGGCGGGTACGGTCGCCAAGGTCATCAGCGTGGCCGGGAAGGCCGGCCGTCTCATCGACCCGATGACCTACATCGGCAAGGCCGGCCAGCTCGCCAAGGTCAAGGTCGGCGACCTGTTCGCCAACTTCGGGAAGGTCGACGGGGCCTTCCCGAAGATCACCGACGTGGTGTGGAAGGACCTGCCCAAGGCCGACATGCCGGGCGTCAAGTTCCCCCACCCCGAGGACACCGTCCGCCTCCCCGACGACGCCCTGGGCCGCCCCCAGTTCTACGACAAGACCACCCACCAGCTCCTGGACCACCAGGGCCTCCCGAAGCAGGACCTCACTTCCGTCCCCAAGGGCCCCGACCACCCGCTGGCCGAGGTCCCCAAGCGCGAGGACGTCACGGTCGGCGCGCCCAAGCACCAGGAAGTCACGGTCGGCGGCCTGAACCACCCGACGACCCACACCCCTGGCGGCTCCACCACGCACCCGGTCGGCGGCACGGCGGACAACCTCCCGCACAACAGCCACACCGAACCGGGCGGCGGCACACCCGGCCACGGCGGCACGGACACCACCCCGACGGTCGGCGGCCACGGCGACACCCCGTCCACGGGCGGGCACGGCGACGGCCCCGGCGGCCACGGCGACGGCCCCGGCGACGGTCCGGGCGGCCACGGTGACGGCCCGGGCGACGGTCCCGGCGGCGGCGACCACACCCCCGGCGGCGGCGACCACGGCGGTACGGGCGACGGTCAGCCCCCGGGCGGGGACCACACGCCCTCGCCCGACGGCGGCGAACCGAAGCCGATGGTCCGCGGCGGCGAGGCGGAGCAGAGGCTCCGCGACGCGGTCAAGGAGCTGCCCGGAAAGGAGCGTCCCAAGCCGGACGTCCTCGAACGTGCCCTGGAGCGCCTGGCGGAGAACCCGCGGGGCCAGCAGGTCGCGGACATCATCGGGTCGGGCGCCTTCAAGAACAGCGACAACTTCTCCCAGGTCGTATCCAGCATGGGCGCCCGCAAGGTGGGCATGCTGGAACCCGCTCTCGACCAGATCATCTTTGCCGACGACCTGGCCAAGAGCGGACTCAAGCCCGACGACATCCACTTCGAGGTGAAGAAGGCGGAGTTCGAGGACACGGACGTCTACTACGGTCCGAAGGACGGCGAGTCGTGGGGCTACCAGATGAAGCGTCTGGAGAACCCCGTGGACCCCGTGAGTGAGATCACCCGCGGCAAGTACCTCAGTCAGATCACCCACTCGACCGCCGACAACAAACTGATGCTCGTCGACGGGCAGGGCACCATCGCGGAGTGGACGGCCAGGGGCGCGGTCGATGACCTGCTGGAAATCAACAAGAACGGACGCGGCAGGTTCGGTGCCGGCAAGGGCGTAGCCTTCGTCATCCGGCTCGATGACGGAGTCCTCGTGGTCCCGCCCGGGACCAGGACCGACCCCATGGGAATGCTGAAGGGAAGCCAGTGATCACATCCGAGCCCGTGGGCGAATGGTTCTGGGAGCCCGCTCCCGTGTCCGACGCCGCCGAGAACGGCACGGCGAGGGCACTCGGTCTGCTGTCGGACGCCCGGAACGTCCTGGCCTCCCTGGGCCTGGTCGCGGAGGGGGGCACGGTCTCGGTCGTGCTCAGCGACCGGCGTGCCATGGCCAGCCCCCTGTTCGCGGTCCGTGACGTCCCGGTCGAGGCGGGCGACGCCCTCGGTGCGGGCGCCGCCGCAGCGGCCGCCGAGGCCGCCGCCGTCGGGCTCCTGCCGGACCGTCTGCTGACGCTGAGCCTGAAGCTGCCCGGTGAGTGGACGGAATCCGGAGCCAGGCGCCGGGCGGAGAAGCTGTTCACCGTACGGGTCGACGTGTGGGGTGAGGGTGGCGTAGTGCTGGTGCTGTCCACCTACGCGGACGCCTGGCTGACCCAGGACCTCAGGGAGCGTCCGCAGCCGGAGGTGGCCGCCGAGAACGCGCCCCGCCTGACCGCCGCGCTGAAGCGGATCTCCGAGTCGACGGGTTCGGAGATCGACCCCGGCGACGCCACCAGGCACGCCCGGCCCACCGCTGAGGGGTTCGCCGACCTGTTGGCGGAAGGGGCGGAGTACGACGACTCGTGGAGCACCTTCGAGGTCCCCGCACGTTGGAAGCGGCTCATGAAGCTGGTTCCCGGGGACTCCGCCGGCCAGGACTACGAGAGCAGCACGGAACACCCCGTCCGCTACGCACACGTGCGGCAGGGGGAGCAGGTTCTGGGCTACCTCTGGGCCGCCGTCGGCGACGAGGCGGCCGGATACGAGCCCCGCACCGCGGCGGGCGACGCGGCCTTCGAAGCAGGTGTGCCGTGGCTGCTGAAGCTCCGTGACCTGCGCTTGCGCGGCTTCGGCCCGCTGGAGGCGCTGAACGAACTGCTCGGCGGCTCGGCCGACGGCTCCGCGGTGGAGTCCGTCGTGCACGAGGCGGCCTCGCTGGACGCGCTGGAGGAACTCTCGGGGAGGTACTGAGGGTGCCGGCACCGGCGGCCGCCGCCGTGTGCTCGACGACGCCGGTCTCGACGCGCTGGAGGGCGAGGGCCGATGAGGTGCTCGGGCCTGATCTGCTGGTGAAAAGGCGCAACCGGAGTTGGCGGTTTCCTCGTCGTCACGGGTCGTACTAGCGTTCTCGCGTAGACGGAAGGAGGCCGGGTGGCGGCTGAGGATTACGACAGTCAGCTCCTGGAGTCCGTCGCGGTGCGGCGGCGCCGGCTGCGTGATGCCGTGTTGTTCGGGGCGCAGCGGGGGCGGCGGGTGGCCGACGAGCGGATCGGGAAGGCCGTCGCGGGGCTGGTCATCGCGGCCGTGCTGTGCGCCGGCTGCGTGGGCTGGTCGTTCGTCTCGCACCGGGTGATCGGCAAGGTCGGGACGCCAGGGCAGGTCAGAACTCGGTGATAGGTTCGAGCGCGTGGTGAGCATGGGGGCAGTGAGCGGTACGGCTTTGAGCCGGGTCACCCTGGTCGGTCAGCGGCGGCGGATGGATCTCGTTCTCCCCTCGCAGGAGCCCGTCGGGCGGCTGCTGCCCGATGTCATACGGATGCTGGACGACCGGGTGGCCACGCAGCCGATGCTGCGTCATCTGGTCACGGCGGACGGGTCCGTGCTGGAGCACGGGGTCTCGCTGGAGGAGGCGGGGGTCGCCGACGGGGCCGTGTTGCGGCTCGTGCGGGTGCAGGACGTGCCGTCCGCGCCCGTGGTGCACGACGTCACCGACGAGGCCGCCGAGGACCTGGACGTACGGGCCTGGCGCTGGCGGCCGTCCGCGCGGCGGGTCACCGCCGGGGCCGGGCTGGTGCTGTGGGCGCTGGTGGCCGGCTGGTTCGCCCGGGCCGCGTTCGCGCCGGGGACCGTGGCCGGGGTGCTGCTGGCGGCCGCCGCCGTCTGCGGGGTCTCCGGCGCGGTCGCGGGCCGGCTGAAGGGATCCGGGCTGGCCGCCGCGCTGCTGGCGACCGCCGGTGCGGTCGGGGTGCTCGGGGCGTGGACCCTGGGCGACGCGCAGCACTGGCACGCGATGGGCCGGCTCGCCGCCGTGGCACTCGCGCTGGCCGTCGCCCTCGCGCTGCTGGGGTGGTTCACCCCGCTCGGGCGGGGCGGGTTCGTCGGGGCGGCCGCCGTGGCCGGGCTGACCGTGATCTGGGAGGGCGTGGCCCTGGCCCAGGGGCACGCGGGCGCCCGCACCGGGGCCGTGCTCGCCGTGGTCTCCGTCGTCCTGCTCGGGCTGCTGCCGCGGCTCGCGCTGGCCGCGGCCGGGCTCACCGGGCTCGACGACCAGCGGGCCCGCGGGGCCTCCGTCAGCCGGTACCGGGTCGCCACCGCTCTCGGTGCCACCCACCGGGGCATGGCCCTGGCCACCCTCGCCACCGCCGTCTCGGCGGGCGCGGCCGGGGTGGTCGCGCTGACGGAACCCGACGTCTGGACGGTCTCCCTCGCCTCGGCGGTCGCCGCCGTGCTGTGGCTGCGCGCGCGGGCGTTCCCGCTGGTCGCGGAGGTGGTCGCGCTGCTGCTGGCGGGGGCCGCCGTGACGGTCGCCGCCCTGCTGGTGTGGGCCGCCAGGGCCGGAGCCGCCGGACCGCTGGCCCTGCTGCTGGCGCTGGCCCTGGCGGCACTCGGGGTACTGGCCGTCCAGCCGCCCGAGCACGTGAGGGTCCGGCTGCGGCGCTTCGGGGACGCCGCCGAGTCCTTCGGGGTCATCGTGCTGTTCCCGCTGCTCATCGGGGTGTTCGGCGTGTACGGGCGGCTGCTCGGCACCTTCGCGTAAGGGTTGCGACTCAGACATGTCAGACACGAACCGCCAGGACGACTGGCAGGCCGGCGTCCTCGGTGAACTGACGGGCACGGGCCCGTCCAGGGGCCACGCGACCCCGCCGCCCGGTGACGGCCACCGGGCGGAGACCACCCCGCCCACCGTCCCCGTACCGCCGCAGCCCCAGGCACCCGGCGTACGCCGCCCCGGGCGGGCAGGCCGCGCACGGCGGCGACGGCCGGGGGCAGTGGCCCGGCGGTGCCGGGCAGGAGGGCGCCGCGCAGGAGCCCGGGCGCCCGTACGCGCAGCCGCAGGCCGCCCACACGCACGCCCAGCCCGCGTACGCCCACCCCGCGCACGCGCAGCCCCACCCCGCCCGGCGGGCCGCGCCCGAGACCGTGCCCGTGCTCGGGGCCGACGCGGCCGTCGGGCGGTCCCGGCACGGGGACCCCTTGATGCGGCGGACCCTGCGCAGCCTGCGCGGAGCCCTCGGGTCCTCCGCGGCCAAGGCCGTCGCCTCCGAGACCGGGCTGGCCACGCAGGTCCAGCAGCCCGTCACCACCGGGCGGCACATCGTCGTCACCAGCATCCGCGGCGGCTCCGGCAAGACCACCGTCACCGCCCTCCTCAGCCGCACCTACAACCACTTCCGCCACGACCCGGTGCTCACCCTGGAGGCCGACGCCGCCCTCGGCACCCTGCCCGTCCGGCTCGGCGTCGAGTCCCTGCGCTGGACCTGCGGCGACCTCGCCCAGATCGTCCGCCCCTCCATGCAGCTCACCGACATCACCGGCTACCTCGTCCCGCTGCCCGACGGCGGCTGGCTGCTGCCCGGCAGCCAGGGCCGGATCGGCGCCCAGGTCGACGTCGCCACCTACCGGACCGTCATGGTCGCGCTGCGCCGCTACTTCGGGGTCACCGTCGTCGACTGCGAGACCCTGCCCGGCGAGGTCGCCCGTACCGCCCTCGACACCGCGCACGCCCGCGTGCTCACCACCCCCGCCACCGCCGAGGGCCTCGTCTCCACCCACGCCGTCCTCGACTGGCTGGCCTCCCTGCCCGTGCCCGTCCTGCCCCGCACCGTCGTCGTGCTCACCGTGCAGTCCCCGCACCCGGCCGTCGACCTCGCCAAGGCCACCGCCAAGCTCGCCGCGACCGGCGCCGGCGTCGTCGTCCTGCCCTACGACCGCCACCTCGCCTCCGGCGGCGCCGTCCGCACCGACCTGCTCGGCGAAGGCACCCGGCAGGCCACCGTCCGGCTCGCCGCCGAAGTCCTCCAGCGGGCCGTGGCCCTCCCGGCGGCCGGCGGCGCCCGGTGACCCAGCAGCTCGTCCACCGCCCGGCCCGCGGGACCCTGCCCCTCGCCCCCGCCGAACCCCGCATGGTCGAAGCCCCGCCGAACCTCCCCGAGGGGAAGATCGGCAGCCCGGCCACCGCCCTGCTGCCGATGGCCGGCGTCATGGGCTCGGTCGTGATGATGACCGTCGTCCGGAACAGCCAGTTCGCCGCCGTCGGCGCGATCGTCCTGGTCTTCGCGCTGATCGGCGCCATCGCCCTGTTCTGGTCCCAGCGCGGCAAGGCCCAGCGCACCCGCCGCGCCCAGCGCGAGCGCTACCTGGAGTACCTGGAGGAGCAGCGCGAGGAACTCGGCGCCCGCGAGAAGGCGCTCCGTGAGGAGGCCCGCCGCCTCAACCCCCCGCCGGAGGCCCTCTACGACCTCGTACGGGACCCCGCCCGGCTGTGGGAACGCCGCCGCACCGACCCCGACTTCCTGCGCCCCCGCCTGGGCACCGGAGCCGTCGCCGTCCAGGAGACCGCCCTCGCGGCCGGCGCCGGGAACGTCCTCACCCCGCCCGACCGTTTCATGCTGAACGAGGCCGGCGCACTCATGGCCCGCTTCGCCCGTGCCAGCGACTTCCCGCTGACCGTCCCCCTCGACCGGGCCGGGAACGTCAGCATCATCGGCGACCGCGAGGGCGTCCTGCGCGTCGCCCGCGCCCTCCTCGCGCACACCGCCGTCCTGCACGCCCCCGACGACGTGGCCATCGCCCTCGGCGTGCCCGGGGACCGGCTCGACGACTGGGAGTGGGCCAAGTGGCTGCCCCACGTCCTCGACCAGCAGGAACAGGACGGGCCCGTCGCCGCCCGCCGGATCGCCCCCAGCCTGCCCCAGCTCGCCGCCGGGGTCCTCGCCCCCGACCTGCGCCGCAGGGCCTCGTACGCGGCCGAGGTGCGCCGCGGCCTGTCCGACAAGGGCGCGCTGGCACTCGCCGGCCGGCTGCTCGTCGTCAGCGACGAGTACGGGGGGAACGCCGTCGAACTGCCCCGCCCCGACACCGCGGTGGGCCTGGCCGACATGAACACCACCGTCCTGCACCTCCTCGCCGAACAGGTCCACGAGCCCGACGAGGTGTCCGTACGGATCACCGTCACCGGCTCCGACGGCCCCGACGGCTGCCACGTCACCGTCCGCGACCTGCGCACCCCGCAGGCCCCCGACGCCGAGGGCCTCACCGACGCCCTCGGCCCCGCCACCGCCGAGGGCCTGGCCCGGATGCTCGCCCCGCTGCGGCTGTCCGCCGAGTCCGTCGCCGAGGGCACCCCCGTCTCCGGGCCGGTCGAGTTCATGGGCCTGCTCGGCATCACCGACCCGGCCCGCCTCGACGTGGACCGGATGTGGGCGCCGCGCAGCGAACGCGACTTCCTGCGCGTCCCCATCGGCATCGACGACCGCCACGGCCCCGTACTCCTCGACCTGAAGGAGTCCTCCCAGCTCGGCATGGGCCCGCACGGCCTGTGCGTCGGCGCGACCGGCTCCGGCAAGAGCGAACTGCTGCGCACGCTCGTCCTCGCCCTGGTCACCACGCACGCCCCCGAGGACCTCGCCATGGTCCTCGTCGACTACAAGGGCGGCGCCACCTTCGCCCCCTTCGAGAAGCTGCCGCACGTCGCCGGCGTCATCACCAACCTGGAGAACCAGGCAGGGCTCGTCGAACGCGTCCACACCAGCCTCGCCGGCGAGGTCAAGCGCCGCCAGCAGGTCCTCAAGGACGCCGGGAACGTCGCCGACATCGGCCACTACGCGGTGCTGCGCGCCGAGAAGCCCGGACTGGAGCCACTGCCGCACCTGTTCGTCGTCATCGACGAGTTCGGCGAACTCCTCACCGCCAAGCCCGACTTCATCGACCTGTTCCTGTCCATCGGCCGCATCGGCCGCTCCATCGGCGTGCACCTGCTGCTCTCCAGCCAGCGCATCGAGGGCGGCAAGCTCAAGGGCCTGGACACCTACCTCTCCTACCGGCTCGGTCTGCGCACCTTCTCGGCCGACGAGTCCCGCACCGTCCTCGACACCACCGACGCCTTCCTGCTGCCGCCGCTGCCCGGCTTCGGCTACCTCAAGGTGGACACCTCCACCTACACCCGCTTCAAGGCCGGCTACGTCTCCGGCCGCTACCGGGGCCCGGCCGCCGGACCCGGCGCCGCCGACCAGGGCCCCCTCGCCCTGCCCTACCCGACCTTCAACACCCTCCAGGACACCGCCGGCCCGGCCGAGCCCGCCGAGGAGAAGCCCACCGCCACCGCCCGCGAGACCGGGCCCAGCGTGCTCTCCGTCATCGTCGACCAGCTCGCCGACGCCGCACCGCCCGTCCGCCGCATCTGGCTGCCCCCGCTCCCCGACGCCGTCCCCCTCGACGTCGCCGCCGGACCCCTGTCCGTCACCGAGCACGGACTGCGCCTCGGCACCGGCGGCACCGGCCCCCTCGACAAGCCGCGCCGCGCCCCGCTGAGGGTCCCGCTCGGCGTGCTCGACGACCCGGCCCGGCAGTGGCGCGGCCCCTGGGAGCTCGACCTGACCGTCGCCGGCGGGCACACCGCCGTCACCGGCGGCCCCCAGTCCGGCAAGACCACCCTGCTGCGCACCCTCGCCCTCTCCCTGGCCCTGACCCACACCCCCCAGGACGTCGCGATATACGGCCTCGACCTGGCCGGCGGCGGCCTCGCCGCCCTCGCCGGGCTCCCGCACGTCGGCGGCATCGCCGGACGCGCCGACCGGGAACGCGCCGCCCGCACCGTCGCCGAGGTACGGGCCATGCTCGCCACCCGCGAGCAGCTCTTCCGCGAGCACAGCATCGACTCCGTCGACCAGCTGCGGGCCATGCGCGCCAAGGGCCTGCTCCCCGAACTCCGCTCCACCGACATCGTCCTCCTCGTCGACGGGTACGGCGCCCTGCGCGAGGACTTCGACGCCCTCGACGACGCCGTCACCGACCTCCTCAAGCGCGGCGGCGGCTACGGCATCCACGTCGTCGCCGGCATGCTGCGCTGGAACGACGTCCGCATCGCCAACCAGTCCCTGTTCGGCGGCCGCGTCGAACTCCGCCTGGGCGACCCCTCCGACTCGGCCATCGACCGCAAACTGTCCGAGACCATCTCCCCGGACACCCCCGGCCGGGTCCTCACCGACGGCAAGCTCTTCGCCCAGACCGCCCTGCCGCGCATCGACTCCCGCTCCGGCACCACCGACCTGGCCGCCGCCCTGGAGGAGGCCGCCGGCACCGTCAGCGCCACCTGGCACGGCGAACTCGCCTCCCCCGTCCGGGTCCTGCCCTCCCGGCTGCCCGCCGACCGGCTGCCCACCGCCGACGAGGAACCGCACCGCATCCCCCTCGGCGTGGACCAGGACGTCCTCGCGCCCGTCCTCCTCGACCTGTTCGGCCAGGACCAGCACCTGCTGATCCTGGGCGACAACGAGTGCGGCAAGACCAACCTCCTCGCCCTCGTCGCCCGCCAGCTCATCGCCCGCTACGGCGAGGACGAACTGGTCTTCGCCGTCTACGACCCCCGGCGCGGCCTGCGCGGAGTGGTCCCCGAGCCCTACCGGGGCGGCTACGCCCACAACGCGAAGATCGCCGCCGCCCTGTCCGCCGGCATCGCCAAGGAACTCGACAAGCGGCTCCCCGAGGACGGCATGGACCCCGACGCCGAACCGGGCGAGGGCCCCGGCTTCGCCGGACCGCGCATCGTGGTCCTCGTCGACGACTACGACATCCTCACCACGGCCGGACAGCAGCCGCTCCAGGCGTTCGTCCCCTACCTGCCGTCCGCCCAGGACATCGGACTGCACTTCGTCATCGCCCGCCGCGTCGCCGGCTCCTCCCGCGCCCTGTACGAGCCGCTGCTGACCACCCTGCGCGAATCGGGCACCACCGCGCTCGTCATGAACGGCGAACGCTCCGAGGGGCAGCTGTTCCCGCAGCTGTACGCGAGCGCCCAGCCGCCCGGCCGGGGCACCCTGGTGCGGCGCGGCCGCCCCCACCAGGTCGTCCAGACCGCCCTCGCCCCCACGCCGACCCAGGAAGCGCCCTGACACCGTGACCAAGGACGTCATCGCCCTCACCCCGAAGATGCCCGACACCGCGGCGCTGCTGGTGGCCCTCGCGGCCGGCGGCGGCGGCCTGGACGCCGCCCCCGCCGGCGAGGGGGCCGTCGTCCAGCTGCTCGGCGCGGGCGGCCGGCCCCTGGTCTCCGTGGAGGCACCCGTACTCGTCCAGGTGCCCGGGGAGGCCCAGCGGCTCCTCGGCACCCCGTCCGCCACCCCCGTCTGGTGGACGGAGACCCGCGCCTCCACCGCCGTCCCCGAGGCGGCGGAACTCGCCGGAGCCGTCGCCGGACGCCTCGCCGAGGTCCTCGGCGGGACCGTCTGGCCCGAGGGCGCCGGCCGGGTCACCACCGTCCCGGTGGACTCCGAGGCCTCGGCGGCGCCCGCGCCCGCCGGAGCCCTGCCCACCGTCGACGTGGTCACCGAATCCACCGCCGTCGTCCTCGCCGACCGGCCCGTGGTCCCGCTGACGGCCTGGCTGTCGGACGTCCTGCGCACCACCGCCTCCTTCGGCGCGGCCCTGCACATCGTCACCCCCGCCCACTGCCGGCTCAGCCTGCCCCTGCGCACCGTGCTCACCGGCGCCCCGAACCGGTGGGTGGTCCAGGACCCCGCCTGCGGCTACTACGACGGCCTGTCCGGAGCCGTACTGGCCTGGCAGGACGGCACCTTCGCCCCGGTCCGCGACGAGCAGGGCCAGACCCGGCTCGCCGAAGCCTTCCGGCGGCCCGCCACCGGGCCCGGCGAGCGGCGCCTGACCGTACACCTGCGCACGGAGCACCCCGCCGAGGCGGACACCCTGCTCGGCGGCGCGCTGGAGACCGCCTGGCACGCCCTCACCGGGGCCGGCCCGGCGGGCTGGGGCACCGCCGAACCCGTCAACCTGCCCTGGTCCCCGCGCCAGTTCACCGACCTCGCGCGGAGCCGGATGCCCGAACCCACCCTGGTCACCGCCGTCGGCCGGCCGGAACGGCCCGCGCTGGCCACCGTCCGCGTGACCCGCACGGCGACCGGGGTCGAGGAGGACGTCACCCTCTCCCTCGGCTACGGGCCGTCCGAGGAGGTACCGCTCGGCGCGGTGGAGGAACTCGCCGGGGCCCTCGTCACCGGGCACGGCCTGGTCAGCATGCTCGTCTCGGTGGGCCCCGGCCGCCGGGACCTGAGCCTGACCCCCCGCATCACGGCCCCCGCCGTACCGGTGTCCTTCACCCTCGGCGCCCGGGGCGTCACCGAAGCCACCCTCTCCCAGGCCCGCCGGCCCCCGCTGGCGCTCAAGCCCGTCCAAGTGGGCCCGGAGCGCCGGCCCGGACTGCACTACCCGCTGGGCGACGGCACCGACCCCGCCGCGTGGGAGACCCTCTCCACCCTGCTGACCTAGGCCGGCCGGGGTAACTCTGCGATGAACACACGAATCTGACGGCTGTTCGGGGTAGGGCCGAACGGGACGGAACCTCGATCCGGTCCGCGCCCGCAACCGAAGGACAGCCCGATGCGCCCCTCC
>NZ_JZWV01000761.1 GCF_000966975.1 Streptomyces katrae
GCCGGGTCCGCGCCGCCCGCGCCCCCGGACCCCCTCCCGCAGCCCCCGCCGGTCCGCGCCGCCCGCGCGGTACCCGTCCGTCCCGCGCCCGACGTGGCCGAGGCCATAGCGGCCCGTGCGGCCCGTGCGGCACGGCGCGGGGGGGTGCTGGGCCACGTCCTGCGCTGGCCCACCGCAGCCGCCCTGCTGTTCTGCGGGGTGCTGCACCTGCCGGGGAACCTCGCGGAACCGCCGGAGCCCGGCCGGCTGGTGCCCCTGGCGGTGGCCCTGCTCTGCCTGCCGCTCGGCGCCCTGCTCGCCGTCCGGGACACCCCGGCGGTGTGGCGGGGGGCGGCGGTGGCCACGCTGGCCGTGGTCACGCTGCACATCGTCGGCGGGGTCGCCTTCTTCAACCCCCTCGACGGCACCCTCGGCGCTCCGTACCCGTGGGCCGGCGTCGCGGCGGTGCTCGGCGCCGGCGCGGCAGCGGTCCTGGCCGGCGTGGCCCTGACGTACCG
>NZ_JZWV01000762.1 GCF_000966975.1 Streptomyces katrae
GGCCGCCGCCGCTCCGGGGACGGGGCCCGCCGGACGGGCGGCGGCCCGCCCCCGCGGGTCCCTTCCGGCCGGCCTGCGGGGGCCGGCCGTACCGCGTGGCGCCGGGTTCGATCGCCGCGGTCGGCACGGACGCGCACACGACAACGAGGCGACCCTCGCCTTCGGCGCACCGCCCCACCCGGGCACGAGGCGGGGGACGGGCACACCCGGACCCGCGCCGCCTACCGCGCCAGCAGGTTCACCGCCCCCGTGAACACCCGCGGCATCCGCGCCGCCAGCGGGACGATGCGGCCCGCCAGCGGCGTCCGCCGGCGGGCCCACAGCAGGGAGGACGTCAGTACGCGGTAGCCGCGCGACAGTTCCCGCCAGGCCCGCTCGTACTCCTGCGGCCGGCCCGCGCGTACGCACCGTACGAGTTCCCCCGCCGCCGACACCGCCAGGGTCAGCCCCTCCCCGGTCAGCGCGTCCACGTACCCCGCCGCGTCCCCCACGAACAGCACCCGCCCCGCCACCCGGGTCCGCGCCCGCTGCCTCAGCGGCCCCGCCCCGCGCACCCCCGCACCCCCGCCGGGCGCCGGCGGCGGCAGCCGGGCCGCCAGCAGCGGGAAGCGGGCCAGCTGCAGGTCGAACGGGGCCTGCTCCGAGGTCAGCACCGCCACCCCGATCCGGTCCGCCGCCAGCGGGGTCACGTACGCCTCCGCGCCCCGCGCCCAGTGCACCTCGACCAGGTCGCTCCACGGCTCCACCGCGTAGTGGCGGCGCAGCCCGTACCGGGCGGCGGCCCGCCCCGCCGCGGCCGGCACCGCCAGGCCCAGCCCGCGCCGCACCGGCGAGTGCAGCCCGTCCGCCGCCACCAGGTACCGGGCCGTCAGACCGGCCGCCCACACCCGCCGTCCGTCCTGGCGGACCTCCCCGACGCGCCGCGCGAGGACCCGTACGCCGAGCCCGGCCGCGCGGTCGGCGAGCGCCGCCTGGAGGTCCGTACGGCGGCACCCGCGCCCGGGGCCGCGGCGGAAGAGCCCCTCCGCGCGCAGGCCCGTCACCCCGTCCACATAGCCGATGCCGTGGAACGGACGGCCCGTCACCGCCACGCCCAGCTCCTCGAACCGCCGGACCGCCCCCGGCATCAGCCCCTCCCCGCAGGCCTTGTCGATCGGTGTGGGCCTCGGCTCCAGGACCACCACCTCCAGGCCGGCCAGCGCCCCGTGGATCGCCGTCGCCAGCCCGGCCGGGCCCCCGCCCGCCACCAGCAGGTCGATCACCGCACCAGGCCCAGCAGCGGATCCGCCGTCCGGGCGTAGGTGAGCGCCGAGTTCTCGCACCGGATCCGCACCCGCAGCACCAGGGCGTTGAGCAGGGTGAAACCGAGCGCCGTCACCCACGCCGTGTGCACCAGCGGCAGCGCCAGCCCCTCCAGCACCACCGCCGCGTAGTTGGGGTGCCGCAGCAGCCGGTACGGCCCCGCCGCCACCAGGGGCAGGCCGGGCACCACGATGACCCTGGTGTTCCAGCGCGGGCCCAGGGACAGGACGCACCACCAGCGCAGCCCCTGAGCCGCCACCGCCACCGCGAGGGCCGGCCAGCCCAGCGCGGGGAGGAAGGGCCGGTGCACGGCCTCCGCAGCGCAGCCCGCGAGCAGGGCGACGTGCAGGCCGACCACGGCCGGGTAGTGGCCGCGCCCGTACTCCCGGCCGCCGCGCGCCAGGCTCCAGGCGGCGTTGCGCCGGGCCGTGGCCAGCT
>NZ_JZWV01000763.1 GCF_000966975.1 Streptomyces katrae
GGGGTCGAGGGGATCAGGGTCTGGAGTGACGGGAACAGCGGCATGGGCACCTCACCAGCGCAGCAGGACGAGTTCGGAGGCGAAACCCGGACCGAAGGCCAGCATCAGCCCCGTCGATCCGGGCGCGGGCGGCCCGGCGGCCTGGACGGCGCCGAGGATGTGCAGGACGGACGCGGAGGAGAGGTTCCCCACGGAGGCCAGCGAGCGCCGGCTCGCCGCGAGGGCGTGCCCGGGCAGCCCCAGGGAGCCGGCCAGCACGTCGAGGAGCTTCGGGCCGCCCGGATGGCAGATCCAGACGTCGATGTCGGCGGGCTTGAGGTCGTGCCCGGCCAGGAAGGACTCGACCTCCTCCGCCACGTGCAGCCCGACCAGCCCGGGCAGCTCCCGGCCCAGCACCATGCGCAGGCCCCAGTGGCCGATGTCCCAGCCGAGGAGGTGCTCGGTGCCCGGATAGAGGCGGCCGCGCGCGTCCACCACCCACGGCCCGCCGCCGCCCGCGCCGTCGTGTCGGGGGTGCTCCGCCCCCACCGCGACCAGGGCCCCGCAGCCGTCGCCGAAGAGGGCGCCCGCCACCAGGTTCGCCATCGAGGTGTCCGTGGGTTGCAGGGTCAGCGAGCACAGCTCCGTGGACAACAGCAGCGCGGCCTGCCCGGGGCGTCCGGCCAGCTGCTCGTGCAGCATACCCAGCCCGGCGGCGCCCGCCGCGCAGCCCAGCCCGAAGAGCGGGACGCGCCGCACCCCGGGCCGCAGTCCGGTGCGGGAGACGAGCCGGGCCTCCAGGGACGGGGTGGCCAGCCCGGTGACGGTCGTCGAGAGCACCAGCCCGATCTCCGGCGCCGCCAGGCCGGCCCCGGCGAGGGCGCCGCCGACCGCCTCGGCGCCGAGCTCCAGGGCCGTACGGAGGAAGAGGGCGTTCGTCGTGCCGAAGTCGGAGTCCGGGCCGTAACGTTCCAGCGGCAGCGCGAGATGGCGGTGCCCGACCCGCGCCGAGGCGTGCACCCGGCGCAGCAGGGCGGCGTCCGCGCCGGGCGGCAGGCACCGGACCAGTGCCTCCGTGATCTGGGCCTGCGGATACCGGTGGGGCGGGAACACGCTGCGCACCGACAGGACACGGGTCATTGGCCCAACATAGGGAAGAAAGGGGCGAATCATGCTTAAGCGCGCGAAAGGGGCCGACTCGACGTGCCGTCACGGAGTAGCGTGACGCCGTGCCCGCCCGCTCTCCCGCCTTCCCCCTGCCGACGGTCCCGCTGGGCGGACTGCTGCGGGCCTGCCACCCCCTGCCGGCCACCGCCGTCACCGTCTTCGCCGCCGTCCTCGCGGCCGC
>NZ_JZWV01000764.1 GCF_000966975.1 Streptomyces katrae
CGCGGCCCCGCCGGTACGGCCCTCACGGCGGGTGCCGTCGCGGCCGGGCAGCTCTCGGTGGGCTGGTCCAACGACCGCGTCGACCTGCGGCGCGACCGGGCCGCCGGCCGCCGCGACAAACCCCTGGCCACGGGCCGGGTGCCGGCCGCCGCCGTGACCGCCGCCGCCCTCACGGCGCTGGCCCTGTGCGTACCGCTGTCGCTGGCCGCGGGCGCGGCGGCCGGGGCCGCCCACCTCGCCGGGGTCGCGGCCGCCTGGGCCTACAACCTGCGGCTCAAGGGCACGGCCGCCTCCTGGCTCCCGTACACCCTCGCCTTCGGCCTGCTCCCCGCCTTCGTCACCCTCGGCCTGCCGGGTGCGCCCTGGCCGCCGCCCTGGCTCACCGGCGCCGCCGCCCTGCTCGGGGCGGGCGCCCACTTCGCCAACGTCCTGCCCGACATCGCCGACGACCTCGCCACGGGCGTGCGCGGCCTCCCGCAGCGGCTCGGCGCCCGCACCTCGGCCGCACTGGCCGCCCTCCTCGTCCTCGGCTCGGCGGCCCTCCTGGTCCTCGGCCCGCCGGGGCGCGTCACCCCGTACGGCTGGACCCTCCTCGCCCTGACCGGCGCCCTGCTCCTGGCCACGGCCGCGGCCCCCGGCCGGATCCCGTTCCTCGGGGTGATGGCGGTCGCGGGCGGCGACGTCCTGCTGCTCCTGGCCCGCGGCGCCGGCCAGGCCGCGTCACTCTGACCGGCGGCCCCCGAACGCGAGGCCGGGGGAGGGGCGGGCCCGGCCCGGCACCCTTCCGGGAGGCGGCCTACGCCGGCGCCCGGCGGGTACGGGTCCAGGCCAGGAGGTCCTCGGCCGCCCAGGTGTTGACCACCCGCTCCGGCGGCACCCCGCACTCCGCGGCCCGTTCGCAGCCCAGGATCTGCCAGTCGAGCTGGCCCGGGGCGTGGGCGTCGGTGTCGATGGCGAAGAAGACCCCCGCGTCGACCGCGAGGCGCAGCAGCCGGCGGGGCGGGTCCAGGCGTTCGGGACGGCTGTTGACCTCCACGGCCGTACCCGACTCCGCGCAGGCGGCGAACACGGCCCCGGCGTCGAACGTGGACTCCGGGCGGGTCCGGCCCGTCACCAGCCGGCCCGTGCAGTGCCCGAGGACGTCCATCAGCGGATTGCGCACCGCCGCCAGCAGGCGCCGGGTCATCGCCGGGGCCTCCATCCGCAGTTTCGAGTGCACGGAACCCACCACCACGTCGAGCCGCTCCAGCAGCTCCGGCTCCTGGTCCAGGGAGCCGTCCGGCAGGATGTCGCACTCGATGGATGTCGCACTCGATCCCGGTGAGCAGCCGGAACGGCGCCCACCGCCCGTTCAGCTCCGCCACCACCTCCAGCTGCTCGCGCAGCCGTTCCGGCGACAGGCCCCGGGCGACCGTCAGGCTCGGCGAGTGGTCCGTCAGCACCGCCCACTCGTGCCCGAGCCCGGCCGCCGCCCGGCCCATCGCCTCGATCGGGCTCCCGCCGTCCGACCAGTCCGAATGCAGGTGGCAGTCACCACGCAGGGCCGCGCGCAGCGCCAGGGCGGCGGGGGCGGGCGGCGGCCCCTCGGGCATCGCCGCGGCCTCGTCCTCCAGCACCCGCAGGTACTGCGGGACCTCCCCGAGCAGCGCCTCGCGCACCACCTGGGCGGTCTTCGGCCCGATCCCCTTGACGGCCTCCAGAGTCCCGGCGGCGGCCCGCTCGGCCGTCTCCTCCTCGCCCATTCGGGTAAGCGCCGAGGCCGCCGTACGGAAGGCCCGCACCCGGTACGTGGGCGCCTGCGCGCGTTCCAGCAGGAAGGCGATCCGGTCCAGCGCCGCCTCCGGGTCCATGAACACCTCCTCACGCTGCTGAGGCCTGTCCGACCATTCCCGCCGGGGCCGGGGCGAATGGTCAGCAAGGCCCAGTCTCCCAACGCACCCCGGCGACGGCGAACGCGCGGCACACCGGCCGGGTGCGCGATCATGGACGGCATGTCCGACCGATTCACCACCCGGATCCTCCGCCTGACGACCGGCCGCGCCGAGACCGTCACCGACCTCACCCGCGACTGCGAGCGCTTCCTCACCGAGGAGGCGGCCGGGCGTGACGGGCTGCTCAACGTCTTCGTCCCGCACGCCACCGCGGGCATCGCCGTGATCGAGACGGGTGCCGGAAGCGACGAGGACCTGCTCGCCGCGCTCGCCACCCTGCTCCCCGCCGACGACCGCTGGCACCACCGGCACGGTTCCCCCGGCCACGGCCGGGACCACGTCCTGCCGGCCTTCGTCCCCCCGCACGCCACCCTGCCGGTCGTCGGCGGCCGGCTCCAGCTCGGGACCTGGCAGTCCGTCTGCCTGGTCGACACGAACAGGGACAACCCCGACCGGCAGGTGCGGCTGAGCTTCCTGGGCTGATGCCGCCGGGCGGCCGCGTCACGGGGCCCGTTCAGCCTGTTCCGCCGGCTTCACCGGTCTCACCGGTCTCACCTGTCTCACCGGTTTCGGACCCCGTCACCCGTTCGGTCAGCGTGAACAGGGCCCCGTCCGGGTCGCGCAGCATGATCGAGCGCTCCCTGCCGTCCGAGGTGACTACCGAGACGGTGCGGCCGCCGAGTTCCAGGGCCGCCTCCACCGCCGGCTCCAGCTCCGGGACGCGGAAGTGGACGTGCCAGCGCGGACGGGTGTGCGGGGTGTACGCGCCCACCTCCACGGGACCGCTGTCCAGCCGGGCGACCGGCTCCCCGCCCTGGCGCAGCACGACCTGCTCCTCCTCGTAGGAGACCTCGCAGCACCCGGCGCGGCCCGTGGCCCACTCCAGCACCTCCCCGTAGAAGAGGGCCGCGTCGAAGGCGTTGCGGGTACGCAGCTCCAGCCAGGCGGGCGCCGGGCCCAGCCCCACGCGCCATCCCGAGGAGACCGGCCCCTGCCAGATCCCGAACACCGCCCCGTCGGGGTCGGCGACCAGCGCCGCCCGCCCCCCGCCGGGGAAGGACACCGGGCCGACCGCCACCGTGCCGACGCGCTCGCGGATCCGGGCGGCCGCCACGTCCACGTCGTCGACGGCGAAGTACGGGGTCCAGGCCACCGCCACCGCCAGATCACTGGCCAGCGCCCCGATGCCGGCCACCGGCACGTCGTCCTGCACGGCCATCGAGAAGGCCGAGCCGAACCGGGCCGGACGGAAGGTCCAGCCCACGACCGCCCCGTAGAAGCGCTGGGCGGCCTCCAGGTCGCGGGCCATCAGACTGACCCAGCAAGGGGCCCCGAACACGTCCTTCGTCGTAATCTCCACGGACAAGGAGTAGCGCCCGGCCCCCCTCGCTGCGGCGCAGGCGCGCCCGCAGGTCATCACCACCAGTAGGCGGGGTACCTCGGGGCGGTGCGGCGGATGCGGGAGCCGGCGTAACCGGTGAGGACCAGGAGCACGGTCGAGCCGAACAGCAGCGGGACGAACCGGGCGGGCGCCGGGGACTGCAGCACGGTCACCACGGCCGTGGCCACGGCGGGGGAGTGCGGGGTACGGGCCAGGGTCAGCAGGGCCAGGGTGAGCCCGGCCGCCAGGGCCGCCGCCCAGGCGGAGCTGCCGGCCGCCGCCAGTACGGCGTAGCCGCAGGCCGCGCCGATCAGATGGCCGACCACCACACCGCGCGGCTGCGCCAGGGGCAGGGTGGGGGCGCTGTGCACCAGCGCGGCACTGGCGGCGAGCGGGGGTATCAGCACCGGCTCGTGGATCGCCGCGCCGATGGCGACGAGGGCCAGCAGGACGGTCGTGGCGGCGCTGACGCTGTGGAAGGCCGCGACGGCACTGGGCCGGGGCGGGGCCCCGGGCGCCGGGACGGGCGCGGCGGGAGCGGTGGGCGCGGGGGTGGTGGCGGAAGGCATGCGGGAGCGGGATTTCGGTGCGGGGCCGGGGCCGGGGCAGGGAGGGCGGGCGGCCCCGGCCCGGTGGTCGACCGGAGGGCGGGGCAGCGCGGCCGGCGTGTGTGCGGCCGACGCATTCCGGACATGACTGTATCGGCCACGTGTGCCCGGCCCGGCACCGGGGGGTGGTGCCGGTCCCCCGGGAGGGGGGAAGGCGGCGAACCGCGGTGGGGCGGGCGACGTGCTCGTGTATGACTGCGAAGGCATGCCGAAAGCAGGGAAGGAGCGGCACGCACGATGACGCAACCCCGTCCCGCCGGGGTCCTCACGGACCTCGACGCGGTGCTCGCCGAAGCCCCCGCCGACTCGACCGGAGCACTGTGGCGGCTGACCGGGGCCGGGCGCGGGCTGGACTCCAACCTGGTCCGGCTGCGTCCCGGCGCCGCCATCGCGGAGCACGCCGAGCCCCTCCTCGACGTCCTGCTCGTCGTCGTGGCCGGCGGCGGCAGGATCGACACCCCGGAGGGCCCGCACCCGCTGCGGCCCCACTCGGCGTGCTGGCTCCCGCGCGGCAGCCGGCGCTCCCTGACAGCGGGGCCCGAGGGCCTGGCGTACCTGACGGTCCACACCCGCCGCCCGGGCCTCGTCATCGCCCCCGCCGCCCCCACCCCCGCCGGGGGCGGCGAACCGGCCTGCCTCCTGCACCGGGTCTGCCCCGCCTGCGGCCGCCTCGCCACCGAACCCGCGGCCGCCTACTGCTCCCGCTGCGGGACGGAACTCCCCGAGTAGGCGGGTGCCCCGCCGCCCGGTCCGGGTGGCGGGGCGGGGAAGCGCGGTGGTTCAGCTCGTGACGAGAGAGGCCTGCCAGGAGGCGAGGACGTGGCCGGTCTGGGACCAGCCGATGCAGTTGAGGCCCCCGCCGGTCGAGCCGGACGCGTACCCGTAGCTGATCACGCCCCGGCTGGTGATCTTCCCGTCGGCGCGCCAGTTGAACACCGGGCCGCCGGAGTCGCCGGGACGCACCGCGGCCGAGCCGTCGCGGGTGCACGCCTCGATGCCGCCCTGGACCCAGATGCCGTTGTCCCAGTGCTGGGCGTCACCGGTGACGAAGATCCCGCAGCGGTAGCGGGTGACCGAGCCGCTCTGGCAGACTTCCTCGCCCATCAGGGACCAGACCCAGTTCGCGTAGGCCCGGCCCTCGGTGCCGATGTACACGCCGGAGTTGGAGCCGCCTGCGGTCTTGATGATCCCCGCGTCGATGGACGGCAGGGTGTTGAAGACGGTGCCGTAGTCGCTGCTGCCGCTGGTGAAGTGCGTACCGGCCCCGCCGCAGTGCGCGGCCGTCACCATGTAGCGGTCCCAGCCCGGCACGTCCATGGCGAAGGCCGTGGTGCACTGGGCCGACGACGAGGTGATCGTGGCCCCGCCCCAGTGCGGCGCCCCGTCGTTGTCGCGTTCCACCACCGGCACCGGCGTCGCCGCCAGGAACCGGACGTCGGCGGGATCGACCCCGGCGCCCGCCCCCTGGCGTACCGGCCGGGCCCGGTTCAGTGCGGCCGCGCGCGCGGGATCGTCCGCGGCGACGCGCAGGCCGTCCCCCTCCGCGCCGAAGGAGACCATCGAGACCTGCGGGCCCGAGGCGCGCCAGCCGTCGGCCGCGGCCTCCAGCTCGGTACGGGCCGCCTCCAGCTGCCGCCTGCTGTACTTGGCGGCCTTCACCTCCACACGGACCCGGCCGCCGGAGTGCGCGGACCGCTCCGCGGCCGCCGCCAGCGCCCGGCCCCGGCCCGTGTCGGTCGCGAACACCGTGACGCGGCCGGCCCCCGCGTCGACCGACACCCCCGCGTAGGTGTCGGCGTAGCCGGCCGGGGCCGCCGCGTCGATGACGGCGGCCAGCTCGCCCGCCGCCGTCCGGGTCGGAGCCCCCGCCGGGAGGGCCGCACCGCGGACCCCGTCCGCCCCGGTATCCGCCCACGCCGCTCCGGCCGACGGAGCGGCCAGTAAGCCCAGGACGGCGGCCAGGACACCGATCCGCCGCAGCGGCCCGCGCCCCAAGGATGAGGACATGCTCTTCCTGCCTTCTGAAGTGGGGTCAACTCGTCGGAGGAGAAACATTTTTCTTCGCCGGGCCAGAAATGTGGGGCCCGGTCGTGGAACCGTCAAGGATCCTTGACAGGAACGCGCCATCATCATGAAGAATTGTTCTCCGTGAGCCAGACAGTCGACCGACTCCGCGCCCTCGCGCCTGAACTGCCCGAAGCGCAGCGGGCCCTCGCCGTGTTCATCCTCCACGACCCCCCTGCGGCCGCCGCGCGGACCATCCTCGAACTGGCCGAAGCGGTAGGGGTCTCCACCGGCAGCATCACCCGCCTGTGCCGCGCCCTCGGCCTGCCGGGCTACGCGCAGCTGCGCCTGGCCCTCGCCGCGTCGGGGGCGGAGCGCGACGCGCGCGGCACCTGGCGCGCCGACATCGGCACCGACATCGGCGAGCACGACTCCCTCGCCCGGGTGGCCGCCTCGGTGGCCGCGACCGTCTCGGACGTCGTCACCCGCACCGTCGAGGGACTGGACCTGGCCGTGGTGGAAGAGGTCGCCGCCCGGATCGCCGCCGCCCGCCGGACCGAGCTCTTCGGCGTCGGCGGCAGCGCCACCATGGCCGCCGAGTTCCAGCAGCGGCTCTACCGCATCGGCCTGCCCGTCTGGGCGTGGAGCGACACCCATGTGGCGCTCACCGGGGCCGCCGTACTCGGCCGCGGCGACGTGGCCCTCGTCCTCTCGCACAGCGGCGGCACCCGGGAGCCGCGCGAGGTACTGGCGGAAGCCGCCTCGCGCGGGGCCACCACCGTCGCCGTGACCAACGCCCCCGCCTCACCGCTCGCCCTCCACGCCGAACTCGTCCTCACCACCAGCGTGCGCGCGGCCGGCCTCAGGGCCGAGGCGGTCCTCGCCCGGCACGCGCAGATGGCCGTCCTCGACGTGCTCTACGTCGCCGTGGCACAACGCACGTACGACCGGACGACGCAGGCGATGGCCGCCACGGACGAGGCCGTCCGGCCCTACCGGCGCGACGACGGGCGCTGACGGTGCGCCGGGAACCGGACGGACGGGACCGGGGCACGGGGACCGCACTGGTGCTGGGCATCGACGGCGGCGGCTCCGGGCTGCGGGCGGCGGTCGCGGCCGCGGCCGGGGGACCCGTACGGGCCACGGCCTCGGGCGGGGCGGCCAACGTGCGGTCGGTCCCCGAGCCGGAGCTGACCGAACGCTTGGCCCGGGTCGTGGGGCGGGTGCTGCCCCCGGGTGGCGCCGCGGACCTCGTTTCCGTCGTCGCCGGCTTCGCCGGGGCGGGGATCCCGGGGCGGGCGGGCGACCGCGGGCAGCACGTGGCCGTCCGGGCGTTGCGCACGGCACTGGCCCGCCACGGCTGCGCACCCCCGCACGTTCGGGTCGCCGCCGACTCCGAGATCGCCTTCGCCGCCGCCCCGGGCTGCCCGCCGGACGGCCTCGCGGTGATCGCCGGCACGGGCGCGGCCGCCACCCGGATGCGCGGCCACCGCCTGGCCGCGACCGCGGACGGCTGCGGCTGGCTCACCGGC
>NZ_JZWV01000765.1 GCF_000966975.1 Streptomyces katrae
GACGACGGCAGCGGCTTCTGGATCGCCCGCGAGGGCGTACGCCGGGCCCTGCGCGCGGTGGACGGACGCGGCCCCGCGACCCTGCTGGTGGACCGGCTGGCCGAGGCCTTCGGGACCCCCGTCCCCGACCCGCCGTCGCTGCGCTACGCCCTCGTCGACGGAGCGCTCGACCAGGCCGCCCCCGTCCGCCTGGCCCGCCACTGCCCCCTGGTGGTCCGGGCGGCCGCGGACGGGGACGCGGTGGCCGCGGCGATCCTCGACGAGGCCGCGGACCTGCTGGCCGGGAGCACGGCGGCGCTGCGGCCCCGGCTGGGCGAACCCCTCGTCACGGTGGGCGGCCTGCTCGGCCCCCGGGGCCCGCTGCTGCACCGGTTCACGGCCCGGGTGGCCGGCTGGGGCCTGGTGCCGCACCCGGTCGGGGACGGCCTGGCCGGCGCGGTCGCCCTGGCCCGGGCGGCCTGCGCGCCCGGAACGGTCTGACCCCGCGCCCCCGCGCGGGCCGGGGCCCGCCGCCCGGAGGGAGCGGCGGGCCGTCGGGCGGCGGTCAGAAGCCGCAGTTCGTCACCCACTTGTGGGAGGAGATCCGGTCGTTCCACTCCCACGGGATGTTGCCCGCAGAGCCGTTCGGAGCACAGGTGGAGGCCCCGCCGTAGTTGATGTCCTCGTAGACCCGGACGTCGCCCAGCGCGCCCGAGTAGCCGTTGTTCCACCAGGACGAGGCCCGGTCGTTCATGTTGTAGTCGTTCCCGGCGCCACAGGTGCGCCAGTCGGCGTCGTTGCCGCTCCAGCCGCAGGCCGGACCGCCCCGGTTGGTGTCCGCCCACACCCAGTAGTTGCCGTCCGCGGCCACGCCCGAGGCGTCGGCCGGGGCGGCGGCGGCCGTGGTCAGCGCGCCGGGGAAGGCCAGCAGGGGCAGCGCGAGGGCGCAGGCCAGCACGGTCGTACGGAACTTACGCATGGGAACCTCCGGATGGTGTCGATCGGTCGTACTGGGACACGACGCGCTCCGCGGTCGGGAGCGCGGCGTTCTGGAGCCGGTGGCCGAGGGCGATGTCGTCCTGGTGACGCGCGCGGACTTCCTCCCCGTAGGCACGGTCCAGAGCTCGGGAGACCCGGCCCAGCTCGGTGCTGGTCGCACAGGTCGCTTCGGTGACCGCCAGTGCGGTCTCGGCGGCGTCGGCCCGGTCCGGCGGGAGCTCCTCGGCGAGGGCGGCCGCCGCCTGCCGGGAGTCGTCGGGCGAGGCGTACGGCCGGCCCGCCGCCTTCATGCAGTCCGCCCACCGGCGCACCGCCTCCGCGTACCGGCCGTCGCGGCGCACCCGTTCCTCCTGGGCGGGGCGCAGGTTCATCGTGACGACCTTGACGCGGAACCAGGCGGCCGGATCCCCGTACAGGGCCGACTGGGCCCGCGCGATGCACCCCTCCTTGCTGGCCGTCAGGGTCATGCCGGTGGGCGCGGTGGCCGTCAGGCCCGTGGGGGAGGCGCCCATCAGCGCGGTACGGGCGAGCGCGCGCTCGCGGGCCGGAAGCCGGTGGAAGTAGAGCTGGTTGGGGTCGGCTGCCCGGGCCTCCGCGGCGGCCCGCTCCGCCCGCCCGCCGTAGCCGTGCGCGCGGGCCCAGTCCACGTCGTCCAGCCCGTACGGGAAGGAGCGCGCGGCCCCCTCCTCCCGGACGGGCTCGGTGACGGCGTACGTGAAACCCCGCGCGGACATGCAGCGGCTGATCAGGATCTGCTCGGCCCGGGCCAGGACCCGGGACTGGCCGGCCGTCGGCTCCGTCCCGGAGGCCCGCTCCGGCCCGGAGGCCCGCTCCGCCCCCGCGGTCCCTCCCGCCGCGCAGCCGGCCAGGGCCAGTACCGCCGCCAGGGCCACCACCGGGGCCGCAGCCACCCGGGCCGTCCGTCCTCGCCTCATCCGTCCGATCACCTCCGAAGGTGTGGGCGCCGCGATGGCGGCCCGCCGTCCGGCACAGGTGTAGCCCCCTTCCGTTGTTCGCCGTCGGCGCCCTGGAACTGAACAAACAATTGCTGAACAATCCACCCCGGCAGGTCGAAAACGGGCCCGGGGAAGGGGCGGCCGATGGCACGCAAGGAACGTCCGCTGGAAGGGGAGGACGGGCCTCTGCTGGAGTTCGCCACCGCCCTGCGCAGACTGCGCCACGAAGCCGGCTCGCCCCCGTACCGCGACATGTCCGCGCGCGCCCACTACTCCGTCGCCACCCTGTCCGGCGCCGCCGCCGGACGCCGGCTGCCCAGCCTGGACGTGACCCTCTCCTACGTCCGCGCCTGCGGCGGGGACGTGGGGGAGTGGGAGCGCCGCTGGCACGCCGCGGCCGCGCGACTGGCGGCGGCCGGCGCCGGACCGGGCCGCGCGGAAGCCCCCGGACCCGGGGCACCCGGAGCGCAGCAGCTCCCGTACGTGGGCCTCGCCCCCTTCCGCAGCGAGGACGCGGCCCTCTTCTTCGGCCGCGAACGTCTCGTCGAGGACCTCTTCACCGCCCTCACCCGGCACCGGGTGGTCGCCCTCGTCGGCGCCTCCGGGGCCGGCAAGTCCTCCCTCCTGCACGCGGGCCTGCTGCCCCGGCTGCACGCCGACACCCCGGCCCGGGCCGTCACCGTCCTCACCCCCGGCCCGCACCCCCTCGACCGCGCCCGCCGCGCCCTCGCCGACGGCCCCGGCGCCGCCGACGGCCCCGGTACGGCCGAACGGGTGCTGGTCGTCGACCAGTTCGAGGAGGTCTTCACCGTCTGCGCCGACCCCGCCGAGCGCTCCCGGTTCGTCGGCGAACTCGTCGGCGCCGCCAAGCGCCCCGGCTCCGGCTGCCGGGTGGTCCTCGGCGTGCGCGCCGACTTCTACGCCCACTGCACCCGCCACCCCGAACTCGTCGAGGTGCTCCGCGAGGCCCAGGTCGTCGTCGGCCCGATGAGCGCCGCCGAACTGCGCCGGGCCGTCGTGGAACCCGCCCGCCGGGCCGGACTCACCGTCGAGGGCGGCCTCCAGGCCACCCTCGTCGCCCACGCGCACGGCCAGGTCGGCGCCCTGCCCCTGCTCTCGCACTCCCTGCTGGAGACCTGGCGGCGGCGCCGCGGCGCGGCCCTCACCCTGGACGGGTTCCACGCGGCCGGAGGCTTCGAGGGAGCCCTCGCCCAGTCCGCCGAAGCCCTGTACGACTCCCTCTCCGCACCCCAGCAGCGCCTGGCCCGGCAGGTCTTCGTCCACCTCATCGCCCTCGGCGAGGGCACCGAGGACACCAAACGGCCCGTCGACCGGGCCGAACTGGGCCAGGACGCCGACACCCGCACCGTCCTCGCCCGGGCCGCCGCCCTGCGCCTGCTCACCCTCGGCGACGGGGCCGTCGAGCTCACCCACGAGGCCCTGATCCGGTCCTGGCCCCGGCTGCGCGGCTGGCTCACCGACGACCGCGAACGGCTGCGCCGCCACCGCCAGCTCGCCGAGGCCGCCCGCGCCTGGGAGGCCGTCGGACGCGACCCCGGCGCCCTGCTCCGCGGCGCCCCGCTCGCCCTGGCCCGCGAACTCACCACCGGCGGCGGGCCCGTCCTCACCGCGGCCGAGGCCGAGTTCCTGGCCGCGGGCACCGCCGCCGAGTCCGCCGCCGGGGACCGGGCCCGCCGCCGCACCCGCAGGCTGCGGCTGCTGGTCGGCGCGCTCGCCTGCCTCGTCGTGGTGGCCGCCGTCGCCACCGGCAGCGCCGTACGGGCCGAGGACGAGGTCACCCGCCAGCGCAACGACGCGGTCGCCCAGAACCTCGCCGAGACCTCCGCCGGAGTGGCGGCGGCCGAGCCGGGCCTGGCGGTACAGCTGGGCCTGACGGCCTACCGGCTCTCCCCGACGGCCCGGACCCGCGACGGCCTGCTGTCCGCGCTGATGACCGCGCTCCCCGCGCACGGCAAGGAGGTCGTCGCCGTCGCCTACCGCCCCGACGGCCGCCAGCTCGCCACCGCGAGCGGGGACCGCACCGCCCGGCTGTGGCAGACCCGCGGCGCCGGCCGCCCCGACCCCGTGGCCACCCTCGGCGGGCACGGCGGCCCGCTGCGCGCCCTCGCCTACCGGCCCGACGGGCACACCCTGGCCACCGCCGCGGCCGACGGCGGGGTCCGGCTCTGGGACGTCACCGACCCAGCCCACCCCGCCGTCGCGGCCGAACTCCCCTCGCGGGAGACCGACGTACGCGCCCTCGCCTTCAGCCCCGACGGCCGCACCCTTGCCACCGCCGGGGCGGGCGGCGGGGGCCGCCTGTGGGACGTCACCGACCCCGCCGCCCCCGCCGAGACCGCACCGGTCCCCGGCCACCGGGACACCGTCCGCGCGGTGGCCTTCAGCCCGGACGGCCGGACCCTCGCCACCGGTGGGGAGGACACCACCGTCCGGCTGACCGACGTCGGCGACCGCACCCGGCCCGAGCCGCTGGCGGTCGTCGGCGGCCACGACACCGCCGTGTTCTCCGTGGCCTTCGCCCCCGACGGCCGCACCCTCGCCATCGCCTCCGGCGGCCGGACCCCGATCCGGCTGTGGGACCTGGCCGAGCCGCGCCGGCCCGCCCCGCTCGCCACCCTGACCGGGCACACCGACGTCGTCGGCGCGGTGGCCTTCGGCCCGGACGGCCGGGTCCTCGCCAGCGCGAGCGACGACCGGACGGTCCGGCTGTGGAGCGTGGCCCGCGGCGCCCGCCCCGCCCCGCTCGCCACCCTGACCGGACACGTCACCGCCGTCGGCTCCGTCGCCTTCAGCCCCGACGGCGCGGTCCTCGCCTCCGGCGGCTACGACACCACCCTGCGGCTGGCCGGCACCGACCTCGACCGCGCCCTCGCCGGGGCCTGCGCGCACACCGGCCCGCGGATCACCCGTGCGCAATGGGCCTCGTACATGCCCTATCTGGACTACTCGCCTCCGTGCAGCGGACTCGAAAGCCCCTGAACCCCTACTGTTCCTGACGTCCCCACGCGGAAGGCAGGCCCATGGCGAGCTCCCAGGTCCCCGTCATCGATCTCGGCCCGTGGCGCTCCGGCGGCCCCGCCGAACGCGCCCGGATCGCGGGCCGGGTGGACGAGGCACTCCAGACGGCCGGGTTCCTGCTGGTCACCGGGCACGGGGTGGACCCGTCCCTGCCCGCCCGGATCCGGGAGGCGGCGCGGTCCTTCTTCCGGCTGCCGCCCGAGGTGAAGCAGCCGTACGCGGTCAGCGTCGGCGGACGCGGCTGGCTGGGCCCCGGCGCCGAGGCGAACAGCTACGCCGAGGGGACGGCCTCGCCCCCCGACCTCAAGGAGTCCTGGTCCTTCGCGGCCGACGAACCCACCGGGGTGCCCTCGGTGGACGCCGAATGGTTCCGGCCGAACACCTGGCCCGCCGAAGCACCGGGACTGCGGGAGCCGGTGACCGCCTACCTGAGGGCGATGCGCGCCCTCTCCGACGAGCTGCTGGAACTGCTCGCGGTGGCCCTGACCCTGCCCGAGGACCACTTCACCCGCCACACCGGCCACCCCACCTGGGGGTTCAACCTCAACTGGTACCCCGGCGCCGAGACCGTCGGCGAGCCCCTGCCCGGACAGTTCCGCATCGGGCCGCACACGGACTTCGGCACGGTCACCGTCCTGGACCGGGAGCGGGGCGCGGGCGGTCTGCAGATCCACACCGACGCCGACGGCTGGCAGGACGCCCCCTGGGACCCGGCGGCGCTCACCGTCAACATCGGCGACCTGCTGGCCCGCTGGACCGGCGACCGCTGGCGGGCCGGCCGCCACCGGGTCCTGCCGCCGCCCGCGCACGCCCCGGCGGAGGAACTGGTCTCCCTGGTCTACTTCTACGAGTGCGACGCCCACACCCGGGTCGAGTCCCTGCCCGCCCCGGTCGGCCGGGTGGCGCACGAGCCGGTGGACTCGCACGCCTACCTGCGCGCGAAGCTCGACCAGATCACCGTCGGCTGAGCCGGCCCGCCCCCGTGCCCGCCCGGGCCCCGATTACCCCTGGTCGGGCCGGGTTCGGCAGGATGTGGGGCATGACCGAGATCCGCACCCCCCGCCTCCTCCTCCGCCGCTGGACCGACGACGACCTCGTCCCCCTGTCGGAGATCACCTCGGACCCCGACGTGATGCGCTGGACCGGCGACGGCTCCGCCCTCGACCTGGACGCGACCGCCGAGGCCATCGAGCTCTGGGAGGAGGAGTGGGACGACGAGGGCTTCGGCGTCTTCGCCGTCGAGCTGCTGGCCTCCGGCGAGCTGATCGGCGCCGTCGGCCTGTCCGCCGCCGACGACCTCCCCGAGACCCGGCACCAGGTACAGATCGTCTGGCGCCTCGGCCGCCCCTTCTGGGGCCAGGGCTACGCCTCCGAAGCGGCCCAGGCCACCCTGGAGTTCGCCCTCCAGGACCGCGGCCTCGACCGGGTCGTCGCCGTCAACCGCGTCGGCAACGAGGAGTCCGCCAACGTGATCCGCAAGCTCGGCATGGTGCAGGACGGCGAAACCGTCGACCCCGCCACCGGAGCGCCGGTCACCCTGCACAGCATCGACCTGACCGAGTACGCGGGCTGAGCGGCGCGCCCGGGTCCGTGCGCAGGGCGCCCGGCAGGCAGAAGCAGGGCTTTGGGTAGTCATAAGGTCGCCTTATGGGGGCATAAATGCGGGGCGGGTACGGGGTTAGGGTGGCCTTAGTTTAGGGTTTCCTTGATCAGTCAGTTTGTCGGTCGAAGGGAACCCAGTCATGCCTCGCCCTCTGCGGGTAGCAATCGTCGGCGCCGGCCCCGCCGGTATCTACGCGGCCGACGCGCTGCTGAAGTCCGAGGCGGCCGCCGACCCGGGCGTCTCCATCGACGTCTTCGAACGCATGCCCGCCCCCTTCGGTCTGATCCGCTACGGCGTCGCCCCCGACCACCCCCGGATCAAGGGCATCATCACCGCGCTCCACCAGGTCCTCGACAAGCCGCAGGTCCGCCTCTTCGGCAACGTCGACTACCCGGGCGACATATCCCTCGACGAGCTGCGCTCCTTCTACGACGCCGTGATCTTCTCCACCGGCGCCACCGCCGACCGCGCCCTCGGCATCCCCGGCATCGAGCTCGACGGCTCCTACGGCGCCGCCGACTTCGTCTCCTGGTACGACGGCCACCCGGACGTGCCGCGCACCTGGCCGCTGGAGGCCGAGAAGGTCGCCGTCCTCGGCGTCGGCAACGTCGCCCTCGACGTCGCCCGCATCCTCGCCAAGACCGCCGACGAACTGCTGCCCACCGAGATCCCGCCGAACGTCTACGACGGCCTCAAGGCCAACAAGGCGCTCGAGGTGCACGTCTTCGGCCGCCGCGGCCCCGCGCAGGCGAAGTTCAGCCCGATGGAGCTGCGCGAGCTCGACCACTCGCCCAACATCGAGGTCATCGTCAACCCCGAGGACATCGACTACGACGAGGGCTCGATCACCACCCGCCGCTCCAACAAGCAGGCGGACATGGTCGCCAAGACCCTGGAGAACTGGGCGATCCGCGACACCGGCGACCGCCCGCACAAGCTGTTCCTGCACTTCTTCGAGTCCCCCGCCGAGATCCTCGGCGAGGACGGCAAGGTCGTCGGCCTGCGCACCGAGCGCACCGAACTCGACGGCACGGGCAACGTCAGGGGCACCGGCCAGTTCACCACCTGGGACGTGCAGTCCGTCTACCGGGCCGTCGGCTACCTCTCCGACGAACTGCCCAAGCTCCCCTGGGACGTCGAGTCGGGCACCGTCCCGGACGAGGGCGGCCGCGTCATCGAGGCGGGGGAGCACATGGCCTCGACCTACGTCACCGGCTGGATCCGGCGCGGACCCATCGGCCTGATCGGCCACACCAAGGGCGACGCCAACGAGACCGTCGCCAACCTCCTGGAGGACCACGCCCAGGGCCGGCTCCTCACCCCCGCCGCCCCCGAACCGGAGGCGGTCGAGGCCTTCCTCGCCGAGCGGCAGGTCCGCTACACCACCTGGGAGGGCTGGTACAAGCTGGACGCCGCCGAGAAGGCACTGGGCGAGCCGCAGGGCCGCGAGCGCGTGAAGATCGTGGAGCGCGAGGGGATGTTCGGGGCCAGCGGAGCCTGAGACACCGGTGGGGCCCGCCCTTCGGCGGGCCCCACCGGCGTGCGCGGGGTCAGTCCCGGATCGAGGTGATCTTCCTGGTCGCCAGGTCGGCCTGCACGTGGAGCGTGGTCGTGGTGCTGCCGCTCCAGGTCAGGGTGACCGAGGCGTTGGTCTTGCCCATCCCGCTGTCGACCGAGGTCACCTTCCACTTCAGCGGCACGTTCTGGGCGCGCAGCACCCCGTTGGCGTGGTTGGCCTCCTCCCACTGCCTCAGCTCGCGCTGCAGGGGCTCCGAGAGGTAGAAGGCGCGCAGCTGGTCGGCGGTCCGGCCGTCGCCGTCGTGGACCGCGTCGATGTAGGAGCCGTAGAAGTCGGCGATCCGGGTGAACGCCCCTTCCGGGCTGCCGGATACGGAGGGCGGCGCGGCGGCCGTGGCCGAGGTGCCGGAGACGAGGGCCAGGGAGAGGGCCGCCGCACCCGCGGTGGCGGCGAGGACGGCGGACGTGGCGCGCTTGGAAGGGAACTGGAGCATCGGTCGGTACCTTTCCCCTGATCACGTGCTGCCGGAACGGTCCCCGGCTGTCCTGGAGGACGGGGAATCACCGCCAACAGGTTCTCCTCGTCCCGGAAATGGCGAGATTTCGCTCGTACGGGCGATCTGTGCCGACGAGTCCGGGCGGTGGCGGAATGCGGCGGACGGGCCGGAGGTTGCGAGGGACGCGATATCCGACTCCGCACGCACTGGAGAGCTCATGAAGATCGGCATCATCGGCGCCGGCAACATCGGCGGCAACCTCACCCGCCGGCTCACCGCCCTCGGACACGAGGTCCGCGTCGCCAACTCCCGCGGCCCCGAGACCCTGGCCGCCCTCGCCGAGGAGACCGGGGCCACCCCGGTCCCCGTGACGGAGGCGGCCCGCGGCGCCGAGATCGTCGTGGTCACCGTCCCCTTCAAGAACACCCCGGACCTGCCCGCCGGGATCTTCGACGGGGCCGCCGAGGGCTTCGCCGTCATCGACACCAACAACTACTACCCGCGCGAGCGCGACGGCCGCATCGCCGCCGTCGAGGACGAGGGCCTCACCGAGAGCCGCTGGACCGAACGCCAGCTGGGCCACCCGGTGATCAAGGCCTTCAACGGCACCTACGCGATCGACATCCTCGAACGGCCCCGCCCCGCGGGCGACCCGGACCGCATGGCCCTGCCCGTCGCCGGCGACGACGAGGCGGCGAAGAAGGCCGTCCGCGCGCTGATCGACGAGCTCGGCTTCGACACCGTCGACGCGGGCGGCATCGACGACTCCTGGCGCCAGCAGCCCGCCACCCCCGTCTACGGGCTGCGCGCGGGCGTCGAGGCGGTCACCCGCGCCCTGGCCGAGGCCTCGCCCGTCCGCACGCCGGAGTTCAGCGGCTGACCACCGCACGGCGGGCGGCCCGGACCCGGTACGGAGGTCCGGGCCGCCGGTCCGCGGCCGTTTGCCCGACGGGGGCGGGTCCGCGGCCGTCTCCCCGACGGGGGCTCCACCGGGCAGACTGTGCGACGTGACGACAATGAGCAAAGGCGCCAATCTGCCGCTCGCGGCATCCTCCGTCAGAGCCGTGCTCGGCTGGTCCGCCGGGCCGGGCGTACCCGACGTGGACGCGTCCGCGCTGCTGCTGGCCGGCGGACGGGTCCGCTCCGACGGTGACTTCGTCTTCTACAACCAGCCGCGGCACGCCTCCGGCGCCGTACGCCACGCCGGGAAGCGGCCCGGAGCCGACGCGCTCGACGTGGACCTGGCCGCCCTGGAGCCGGACATCGAGCGCGTGCTGCTCTGCGCCTCCGCCGACGGCGGCACCTTCGGCCACGTCCCCGGCCTCCACCTGCGGCTGCTCGACGCGGTGTCGGGGGCCGAGGTGGCGCACTTCCCGATGGAGGCCGGGCCGGAGACCGCCCTGGTGAGCGGCGAGCTCTACCGGCGGGCCGGCGTCTGGAAGTTCCGGGCCGTCGGCCAGGGGTACGCGAGCGGGCTCGCGGGACTGGCGACGGACTACGGCATCACCGTGGACGACGCCCCGCCGGCCCCGGCACCCCCTCGGG
>NZ_JZWV01000766.1 GCF_000966975.1 Streptomyces katrae
CGGCCCGACGCGGAAGGACGATGAGACTGACGGGAAAGCCCCAAGACAGCTCTGAGACCGCCCCGCCCAAGTCCCGACCTCCCCCGTCCCGGTTGGCTGTTCGGTGCCGGGTCCGTCGCGGCGGGTCGGGTACCGGTGTTGGCGTGGCCCGCCCCGCGCGGGGTGGGCAGGATGGGCGGGAGATCGTTTCCGACGCCGCCCCCGGAGGCTCCGTATGTCCTCACCCGCACCCTCCCCCTCCCCCTCCCCCGCATCCGTACCCCCGATACCCGGCCCCCTCGTCGGTACCGGCTGGCTTGCCTCGCACCTTGGCCGGGTCGTGGTGTTCGACGCGTCCGTCGGGGCGCATCGGGGCGGCCCCCAGCGGATTCCGGGGGCCCGGCCCTTCGACCTGGACGGGCAGCTGTCCGACCACGACGCCCCCGCCCCCCACACCATGCCCACGGCGGCGGCGTTCGAGGAGGCGTTGCGGGGGCTCGGGGTCGGGGACGGTGACGCGGTGGTGGTGTACGACGCCGCCGGGATCTACTCCAGTGCCCGGGCCTGGTGGATGCTGCGGGCCATGGGCTTCGACCGGGTGGCCGTGCTGGACGGGGGGCTGCCCGCCTGGACGGCCGCCGGGCTGCCCGTCGAGGACGGGCCGGCGGTGTACGACGGGCCGCGGGGGTCCTTCACCGCCCGGCCGCACCCGGGGCTGCTCGTGGACGCCGACGCCGTTGCCGCCGCGCTCGCCGACCCGGCCGCCGTCGTGCTCGACGCCCGGACCCGGGAGCGGTTCGCCGGGAGTGCCCCCGAGCCGCGGCCGGGGCTGCGGGGCGGGCACATGCCGGGCGCGCTGAACCTGCCGTTCGGTGAGCTCGTGGGGCCCGGCGGCCTGATGCGCCCGGCCGGGGAACTCCGGGCGGCCTTCGAGGCGTTGGCCGGGGAGCGGGAGCGGCTCTACTTCAGCTGCGGTTCCGGCGTGACGGCGTGCGTGCTCGCGCTGGGGGCGACCCTGGCCGGGTACGGGGAGACCGCGGTGTACGACGGGTCGTGGAGCGAGTGGGGGATGCCCTCGGACCGGCCCGTGGTGGTCGGGGGCTGAGGGAGGGCGAGAAGGGCGAGAAGGGCGAGAAGGGTGCGGGGGTGGGGTTAGTACCACCCCCGGTTCGGATGGATGCACCCGTGCGGTGTGGCCGTCCGGTCGGCAGACTCGTGCGCATGGGACCTCACGCCTCGTCAACCCGCCTCGTCGTCACGGCCCTCGGGGCCGCCCTCCTGCTGTCCGGCTGCGCCCTGACGGGGGTGGGCCCGGTGAAGACCGCCGATGCCGACACCACCGTCTCCGAGGCGGTGACGGCGGTCGAGCTGACGGGCGTCCGCAGCGGTGACGTCGAGGTGGTCCCCGGTGCCGGCCCCGGGGTCGCCGTCCGGCGGGTCGTCCACTACCGGGGCGGTACGGTGCCCACGCCCGGCCAGCGGGTCTCGGGCGGGGTGCTGAAGTTCAGCGACGGCTGCGAGGACGACTGCTGGATCGACTACCGCCTGGAGGTGCCCGCGGCGGCCCGGGTGCGGGTCGAGAGCAGCAGCGGGGACGTCGTGGTGAAGGGCGTCGCCGGGGCCGACCTGACCACCTCCTCCGGGGACGTCCGGGCCGAGGGGATCACCGGCCCGGTGAAAGTCCGTACGGCCTCGGGGCGGATCACCGCCACCGGCCTGGAAGGGGCCGAGGCCGAGCTCCGCGCCTCCTCCGGGGACGTGGAGGCCGGCTTCGTGAAGGCTCCGGCCTCGGTGTCCGTCACCACCAGCTCCGGCGACGTCGGCCTCAAGGCCCCGCAGGGCTCCTACAAGGTGTCCGCCGACACGGCCTCCGGGACCCGGCGCGTCTCCCTGAACGACGTGCCCGACGCCCGGTCGGGCATCACGGTGCGCACCAGCTCGGGCGACATCACCGTCGGGGCGTCGTAACGGCCCTGGCCCACATCGGCCCCCGTCGCCCCCCGTCAGTCCCCGTCGGCCCCCGTCAGTCCTTGTCGAGGATGGCGTCGAGTTCCACCTCGACCAGCCAGGCGGGGTCGATGAACCGGGACACCTCCACGAACGTGGCCGCCGGGCGGATGCCCGCGAAGCGCTCGCCGTGGGCCTGCGCGGCCTCCTCCCAGCGGGTGATGTCGGTGAGCATGATCCGCGTCCGCACGGTGTGCTCCAGGGAGGCGCCCGCCTCCTCCAGGGCCCGTTGGGCGATGTCCAGGCAGCGCACCGTCTGGGCGTGGACGTCGCCCGGGCCGACGGTGGAGCCGTCGTCCCCGATGGGAGCCGTGCCCGCGACGGCCACGTGCCGGCCCAGTCGGACCGCACGAGAGAAGCCGATCCGGGGTTCCAGGGGGGAGCCGCTGCTGACGGTCCGTCGTATGTCTGCCATGGGCTCATGGTGCTACGGGGAGCGTCGCGGAGGTGTTCGCCCCGGGCGAACGCGAGTTGGGGAACATCGCCGGGCGCAGAAGCATTGAGTCGGCATAGCTCAACTTCACTGCCGGAGGGAAGATCATGGCTTCGACGTCCGTAACGCTCACCCTGCCCGTGCTGCCGCTCGACGATGAGGTCGTGCTGCCCGGGATGGTCGTCCCGCTGGACCTGTCCGACGCCGAGGTGCGCGCGGCCGTGGAGGCCGCGCAGGCGGCGCGCGGCAGCGGGAAGCCCCGGGTACTGCTCGTGCCGCGGGTCGACGGGAAGTACGCCGGGATCGGTGTGCTGGGGACCGTCGAACAGGTCGGGCGGCTCTCCGACGGCGATCCCGGGGCGCTGATCCGCGGGCGCGGCCGCGTCCGGATCGGCGCCGGGACCACCGGGCCCGGGGCGGCGCTCTGGGTCGAGGGGGAGACCGTGGAGGAGAAGGTGCCCGACCCGTTGCCCGGGGCGGTCGCCGAGCTCGTCAAGGAGTACAAGGCGCTCGCCACCAGCTGGCTCAAGAAGCGCGGCGCCTGGCAGGTCGTGGACCGGGTGCAGCAGATCGAGGGGGTGTCGGCGCTCGCCGACAACTCCGGGTACTCGCCGTTCCTGACCGTGGCGCAGAAGGTCGAACTGCTGGAGACGGTCGACCCGGTCGCCCGCCTGCGGCTCGCCGTCAAGGCGCTCAGCGACCACCTCGCCGAGCAGGACGTCGCCGAGTCCATCGCCAAGGACGTCCAGGACGGCGTGGAGAAGCAGCAGCGCGAGTTCCTGCTGCGCCGCCAGCTGGAGGCCGTCCGCAAGGAGCTGCGCGAGCTGGGCGGGGAGAAGGAGGGCGAGGAGTCCGACGACTACCGCACCCGCGTCGAGGCCGCCGACCTGCCCGAGAAGGTGCGCGAGGCCGCGCTCAAGGAGGTCGACAAGCTGGAGCGGGCCAGCGACCAGAGCCCCGAGGGCTCCTGGATCCGCACCTGGCTGGACACCGTGCTGGAGCTGCCGTGGAACGAGCGCAGCGAGGACCAGTACGACATCCAGGGCGCGCGGGCCGTCCTGGACGCCGAGCACGCCGGGCTGGACGACGTGAAGGACCGCATCACCGAGTACCTCGCCGTGCGCAAGCGGCGCGGGGAGCGGGGCATGGGCGTCATCGGCGGCCGGCGCGGCGGGGCCGTGCTCGCCCTGGTCGGGCCCCCCGGCGTCGGCAAGACCTCGCTCGGGGAGTCCGTGGCCCACGCCATGGGCCGCAAGTTCGTGCGCGTCGCCCTGGGCGGCGTCCGCGACGAGGCCGAGATCCGCGGCCACCGCCGGACGTACGTGGGCGCCCTGCCGGGCCGGATCGTCCGGGCCATCAAGGAGGCCGGCTCCATGAACCCGGTCGTGCTCCTCGACGAGATCGACAAGGTGGGTTCCGACTTCCGCGGCGACCCGGCGGCGGCCCTGCTGGAGGTCCTGGACCCGGCGCAGAACCACACCTTCCGCGACCACTACCTGGAGGTGGAGCTCGACCTGAGCGACGTGGTGTTCCTGGCCACGGCCAACGTGCTGGAGGCCATCCCCGAGGCCCTGGCCGACCGCATGGAGCTGGTGCGCCTCGACGGGTACACCGAGGACGAGAAGGTCGTCATCGCCCGTGACCACCTGCTGCCCCGCCAGCTGGAGCGGGCCGGGCTGACCGCCGAGGAAGTGGTCCTGGAGGAGGAGGCGCTGCGCAAGCTGGCCGGGGAGTACACCCGTGAGGCGGGCGTGCGCACCCTGGAGCGGTCCATCGCGCGGCTGCTGCGCAAGGTGGCCGCGCAGCACGAGCTGGGCGAGCGGGAGTTCCCGTTCACCATCGGCGCGGGCGAGCTCCGCGGCCTGATCGGCCGGCCGCACCACGTGCCGGAGTCCGCCCAGGACCCGGCCGAGCGGCGCACGGCCGTTCCGGGCGTGGCGACCGGTCTCGCCGTGACCGGTGCCGGCGGCGACGTGCTTTTCGTCGAGGCCTCCCTGGCCGACCCGGAGACGGGCGCGGCCGGGCTGACCCTGACCGGGCAGCTGGGTGACGTGATGAAGGAGTCGGCGCAGATCGCGCTCAGCTTCCTGCGCTCGCACGGCGCCGAGCTGGAGCTCCCGGTCGCCGACCTGAAGGACCGGGGCGTGCACATCCACTTCCCGGCGGGCGCCGTCCCCAAGGACGGGCCGAGCGCGGGCATCACCATGACCACCGCGCTGGCCTCCCTGCTCTCCGGCCGTCAGGTCCGCACGGACGTGGCCATGACCGGCGAGGTCTCGCTGACCGGGCGGGTGCTGCCCATCGGCGGGGTCAAGCAGAAGCTGCTCGCCGCGCACCGGGCCGGGCTGACCACGGTGATCATCCCGAAGCGCAACGAGGCGGACCTGGACGACGTCCCCAGCGAGGTGCTGGAAGGACTGGAGGTGCACCCGGTGACCGACGTGCGCCAGGTGCTGGAGCTGGCCCTCGCCCCGGCGGTGGTCTCCTTCACCAAGGCCGCCTGACCGGTACGGCCGCACCGCGGTCAGGCCCGGCGCCCCGCCTACCGGCGGGGCCCCGGGCCTGCGGCGCACCGCCTGCGAAATACTGGACCCGTACAGGGGTGCCGGTGCCAGGCCCGCGCCCCACCAGTGATGGGAGCGGCACGTGCACGGCAGTGAAGACCAGGAGTTCCTCGCTCTGGAGCGGGAGCTGTCCGTCTTCCTCCGGCGCGCCCGGGCCTCCTCGGGCGAGATGGCCCGCGCCCTGCACCCGGAGCTGGAGCCCGCCGCGTACGGGCTGCTCGTCCGGCTGGAGGCCGCCGGCCGCCAGCGGGCCACGGAGCTGGCCGCCTACTTCGGCGTCGGCAAGGCCACCATGAGCCGCCAGCTGCGCGCCCTGGAGGTGCTGGGCCTGGTCGCCCGCGAGCCGGACCCCGCCGACGGCCGGGCCTTCCTCGTCGGCCTCACGGACGAGGGCCGGGAGCGGTTCCTGCGCGTCCGGGGCGCCCGGCGCGAGCAGTACATGCGCAAGCTGGCCGACTGGGACCGCGGCGAGGTCGCCGAGCTGGCCCGGCTGCTCAACCAGCTCAACTCCGGCGAGGAGTAGCGGCCCGGGGACGTCCCGGTCTCACAGTTCGGCGTACACCGCCGAGGCGTCGTCGTGGCGCTTGTGGCGAGCCGGCGGGCGCCCCGGGTCGGACTCGATGGCCCGGACCCGCCCGATCAGCCCCCGCGCCCCCTCCTCCCGCAGCACGCCCAGGCAGGCCGCCCAGTCGCCCTGCCCGAAGGTGTCCGTCCACCGGCTCGCCCCGTCCGTCAGCGCGGCCAGCGCCCCCACCTCACGCCGCGGGGTGCGCCCGACGACCGCCCGGGCCGCCACCGAGGGGTCCGCGGCGGCGGTGAAGAAGCCGCCCTCGGCGTTGCGCAGCGCGTCCGTCGCGGCCACCGAGCCGCGCACCACGTGCGGGATCCGGTCCAGCCGGTCGTCGAGCACCGCCGTGACCGCGCCGCCGGGCGCCTGCAGCAGGAGCACGGAGTCCGAGAGCACGAGGTGCTCCACCCGGGCCTCGTCCCAGCGGACCATCACCACCGTCGCCTGCGGGGTCCGGACGTGAGAAAGGTCACAGGTGTCACGGTGGGCGTCGGCCGTGTCCCCGATGGCCCGGGCCAGGATCCGGTCGAGCGGCATGTCCCGTCGCGATCCGGACAGTTCGGTCAATCGGCCACCCAGACGGGTGGCGAACCAGGGCACTCCGTGCGCACAGCCGTCGTCCCCGCGGGGCGGAGTGACCCCGTCCAGGACCACCACAACACCCCCTCCCGCCGCAGGTGTCGACGCCGACACCCAGTCCTCGTTGGGGCGTTCCGCACTGCCGGGGGCCGAAGCGAGGTCGATGCGCATGCGGACATTCTCCCCACCGGGGCCCGGGGGAGCCCCTCAGGTACGTACCAATGCCGGAAGGGGTACTGCCGGTAAATGTGGGCGGGCATATTGCCAAAGGCCGCCTCGATCTTTCAACCACCCGTCCACGGAGGGCCCCTGGCACGCCGTGCCCGAGTTGGTCGGCCACTCCTCCGTGATGTTCACTCCTTCGAGTGGCCGGGTGGGCGATGTGCGGCTCTCCTCCCAACACACTGCGAAGGTCTGAGGCGGTACGAGGGGGCAGGGGGCGTTTACTTGTTGACCGGCCGTTACCTCGGCCACACGAGTAGACGAGCACGACCCCACGTACAGGATTGCGAGCACCGGTGCAGAAGAAGCGGTCTCGGAAGAACGGCACCGCCAGCGCCGACGGACCCGCCAACGCAGGACGACGCGTACGCGTCCGCAGCAGGCTGGTCGTCGGAGTAGCAGTCGCCGGACTCACCGTCCTCGCGGCCGGCACCCCCGCCGTCGTCTCCGCCACCAGGGAACTGGACGACTCCCAGCGACTCGTCACCCTCGCCGAGCAGACACAGCACGCCCTCACCCTCGTCCACCTCCTCGCCGACGAGCGCGACGCCGTCGTCGAGTACGTGGCCAAGGGCCGGCCCGGCAACGCCAAGGCCCCCGTCGACGAGCGCACCGCGCGCACCGACCGGCAGCTCGCCGAACTCCGCCCGGAGGCCGACGAGGACCTCGCCCGCGCCCTCGGCCACATCAAGGCCGCCCGCGCCGAGGCCGTCGACGGCAAGGGCACCGCCGTCGCCGCCCAGCAGGCCTACGCCGGCCTCATCACCGAACTCCTCGCCCCCGGCGACCGGCTCGCCGAGCTCACCCCGCCGCGCGCCGAGGCCGCCCTGGCCGTCACCCGCCCCATGGCACCGCTCAGCCAGGCCGTGGACCAGGCCTCCGCCACCCGCGGGCTGCTGCTCGCCGCGCTGGCCGTCCCCCGCGCCGACCAGGCCCCGGGCAACGCCGCCGCCGACGAGCTCAGCGCCGCCGCCCAGCGCTCCCGCGTGCGCGAGCAGGCCGCCCTCGACGACTTCAACCGGGCCGCCCGCCCCGGCGTGCGCCAGACCCTCGCCGCCACCGTCACCGGCCCCGAGGTCAAGACCGCCGAGGACCAGCTCAAGCGCCTCACCGAGCGGCCCGCCCTGACCGCCGCCGAGCGCAAGGCCACCGACCCGGCCGCCCTCGCCTCCGCGCTGACCGCCCGCCTCGACCGCATGCGCTCCGTCGAGGCCACCCTCGCCGGCCAGCGGGCCACCGCCCTCGCCACCCTGCGCGACGACGACGTCACCCGGCTCGAACTGATGGTCGCCGGACTCGGCGTCCTCTTCCTCTTCGTCATCGGCTTCACCACGGGCATCGCCCGCTCCCTGACCCGGCCCCTGTCCGTACTGCGCCGCGGCGCCGAGCGGCTGGCCACCCCGGAGGGCTCCCAGGAGCCCGTGCGCTTCACCGGCCGCAATGACGAGTTCGCCGAGGTCGTCCGCCACCTCAACGCCGTCCGCGAGCAGACCGTCGCCCTGCACACCAGGATCGCCGGGCTCGACGCCGACCGCCGCCGCCTCATCGGCCGCAACGAGGCCCTCGCCACCAGCCGCGAAGCCCGCGAGAAGGAGCTGGCCTCCACCCGCAAGGCCCTCGAAGGAGAGCTCGCGGAACTGCGCGCCGGGCTCGAAGAGCACCGCCGCGTCATGTCGACCACCTCGGTCTCGCTCTCGCTGCGCACCCTCGGCCTGGTCGAGCGCCAGCTCGCGGTCATCGAGGAACTGGAGTCCAAGGAAGGCGACCCCGACCGGCTCGCCACCCTCTTCAAGCTGGACCACCTCGCCACGGTCATGCGCCGCCACAACGAGAACCTCCTGGTCCTCGCCGGTCAGGAGCACGGCCACGGCCAGAGCCTGCCGGTGCCGCTGGTCGACGTCATGCGCGCCGCCGTCAGCGAGATCGAGCGCTACGAGCGCGTCGACCTGACCACCCTGCCCTCCTACACGCAGGTCGCGGGACACGCCGCCGACGACATCTCGCACGTCGTCGCCGAGCTCCTGGAGAACGCCACCACCTTCTCCCCGCCGGAAGCCAAGGTGAAGGTCTCCGGCCACATCACCGACGCCGGCGACGTGGTGCTGTCCGTCGTCGACGAGGGCATCGGCGTCACCGGGGACCGGCTCGACTCCCTGAACTCCCGCCTCTCCACCCCCGAGGCCTACGACGAGGAACCCGAGGCCGAACACGGCCTGGGCCTCGGCCTGTACGTCGCCGGCCGCCTCGCGGCCCGCCACGGCGTCACCGCCGAGCTGCGCACCGCCGCCCACGGCGGCACGGAGGCCCTCGTGGTCATCCCGGCCGCGCTGCTCCCGGACGCCCCGCCGGCCTCCCCGGTCCACAGCCTGGGCTCCTCCGGCGCGCCCGCCTACCAGCTGCCCGGCGTGATAGCCGAGGCGAACGAGCACACCCTCCCGCCCCGGCTCCGCCCGCCCGTGACGGACGCCCCGGCACCCGAGGAGACCGCCAAGGTGGTCACCCTCGCGGAGGCCTTCGAGACGGAGGCCGACGAGGCGGAGGCCTTCGGGATGGAGGCCCTTGAGACGGGGGCCTCCGGGACGGACGCCGACGAGGCGGAGGCCTTGGCCGCGGAGGCCGCAGAGCACGGGGCAGCCGGGCATGAAGGCGCCGGGGACGGTGCCGTCGAGTCCGGGACGGCTGGTGCCGGGACCGCCGAGCACGAGGACGCGGACACGTCCGCCGCCGGGTCCGGGACCGCTGGTGCCGGGGCCGCCGAGTACGAGGCCGCCGGGGCCGGAGGCGTCGGGAACGATGGCGCCGAGGCAGGTGCCGCCGGGTCCGACGCTGCCGGTGACGACGCCGACGGGTCTGCCGCCCACGGGTTCGGCGCCGACGGCTTCGACTCCGACGGGTTCGGGGCGGACGCCGACGGTGCCGCCGAGTCCGAGGGCTTCGCCGCCGCGGACCTGGTCGCGGAAGCCTTCGGCACCGGAGCCTTCAGCAAGCGGTCCGCCCGCGCGGACGCGGACGAGGACGAGGAAGCCGGTGGGGAGCGCCCCGCCCGCGTGATGCCGCTGGCCGAGGCCTTCGAGGACGCCCAGCTGCCCCCGGCCGACCAGGTCTTCACGGCCGCCGCCGAGCCGGCCGCCGCCGAGCCCGTCGCCGAGGCGTCCGCCGAGGAGCTGCCGGCCCGGGGCGTGGCCGACCCGGCGGCCGGCTTCGAGGACGCGCTGCCGCCCGCCGACCAGGTCTTCACGGTGCCCGCCCCCGCGGCGGAGGCGCCGGGTGGGGCCGGTGCCGGGGAGGAACTCCTCGCGCGGGTCGTGGCCGACGCCGATGCGGACGCCTTCACCGCGGCCGACCCCGCCCAGGGGGACGCCGCCGGGGTGTCCGGCACCGCGCCCGGTGGCCCCGTACGCAAGGCAGGGCTGCCGCGCCGGGAACGGAACGACGCCGACCAGGGCGGGCACCGACGGGCACCCGACGCCGAGGACGGCTTCGTCCCCCGCCAGGGCAGCCACCCCGAACCCGTCACCGAGGCCGTCACCGCCAAGGGCCTCCCCAAGCGCACCCCGCGCGCCGTGGCCGCCCCCGGCGGCGGCGCCGGACGCCCCGCCGCGGCCCGCCCCGAGCCGCGCCGGGT
>NZ_JZWV01000767.1 GCF_000966975.1 Streptomyces katrae
GCCCCGAGCCGCGCCGGGTCGACGCCGAGGAACTGCGCCGCCGTCTCGGAGGCTTCTACCAGGGTGCCCAGGACGGGCGCCGGGTCGTCGCCGCCGAACTCGCGCAGGACCAGCGGCAGACCCCGGGGGGTCCGGGGGCCCAGGAGGCCCACGGACAGGGACACACCGATCAGGGGGACACCGCACAGGAGGCACGCACATGACCGCGCCCAGTACGTACGGACTGAGCAGCCAGGCCCGCAACCTGCAGTGGCTGCTGACCGACCTGGTGGAGGAGGTGCCCGGCGTCAACTCCGTGGCCGTCGTGTCCTCGGACGGGCTGCTGCTGCTCTCCTCCGAGGCGGCGCCGGAGTCCGGCAAGGCGGCCCGGCCCAAGGGCCCCCGCGGGGCCTCGGCCGACCTCGCCACCATCGTGTCCGGGCTCGGCAGCCTCACCACCGGCGCCGCCGCCCTCATGGAGTTCGGCTCGGTCAAGCAGACCATGGTGGCGATGGAGAACGGCTCGGTCTTCGTCATGTCCATCAGTGACGGCTCCCTGCTGGGCGTGCACGCCACGCCCGACTGCGACATGGGCGTCGTCGCCTACCACATGGCCCTGTTCGTCGGCCGCGCCGGCCACGTCCTGACCCCCGAAGTCCGCAGCGAGCTGCGCCAGTCGATGGAGAACACCCCGTGAGGAGTACGGCCTCCGACCGGCTGCCGATACGCGGCGCCGACCGGCGCCCCGCCCGCGTCCGCCCGTACTCCCTCACGGGCGGCCGCACCCGCTTCACTCAGGTGCTGCTGGTGGAGACCTTCGTCGCCACCCTGGACGCCGGACCGGCCAAGACCCCGGACCGGATGCCCGAGATGCGGGCCATCGTCGAGGTGTGCCGGCGGATGCGGACCATCGCCGAGATATCCGCGCTGCTGAAACTGCCGCTCGGCGTCGTCCGCGTCCTGGTCAGCGACCTCGCCGACCAGGGCCGGATCCGCGTCTACGGCACCGGGCACGGCACCGGCCGTCCCGAACGCGCGCTGCTGGAAAGGGTGCTCGATGGCCTTCGCCGTCTCTGAAGCCGGTCCGGACACCGCGCTCCTGCTGGACGACGAGCCCGTCCAGCCCTGGCAGTACGACCGCTCGCGCGCGCCCGTCGCCGTCAAGGTGCTGGTCGCGGGCGGGTTCGGGGTCGGCAAGACCACCTTCGTGTCCTCCGTCTCCGAGATCACCCCGCTGCGCACCGAAGCGGTGATGACCCAGGCCAGCGTCCCCACCGACGACCTGACCGGGACCCCGGACAAGAACACGACCACCGTAGCCATGGACTTCGGGCGCATCACCCTCGCCGACGACCTCGTGCTGTACGTGTACGGGACCCCGGGCCAGGAGCGGTTCTGGTTCATGTGGGACGACCTGGTGCGCGGCGCCATCGGCGGCCTGGTGCTCGCCGACACGCGCCGGCTGCGGGACTGCTTCCCCGCCCTCGACTACTTCGAGAGCTGCGGCCTGCCGTACGCCGTCGCAGTCAACCACTTCGAGGGGTCGAAGGAGTACGAGCCGGAGGACGTGCGGGAGGCGCTCACGATCCCGCCGGACGTACCCGTCGTGATCATGGACGCACGGCGCCGGGCCACGGTCGTCGAGTCCCTGCTGACCCTGGTGGGCCACGCGCTGGACGCCACGCCCGCGTAGCCGGCCGGGCCCGATCAGATTGAGCCCGATCAGATTGAGAACGTGAGATGCGCAGGATACTTGTCGTGGGGGCCGGGCAGTCCGGCCTCCAGCTCGCCCTCGGCCTCCAGGCGAAGGGCTACGAGGTCACCCTCATGTCCAACCGGACGGCGGACGAGATCCGCACCGGGCGGGTCATGTCCACGCAGTGCATGTTCGACTCGGCGCTCCGGCACGAGCGCGACCTCCAGCTGAACTTCTGGGAGCGGCAGGCCCCCAGGATCCAGGGCCTCGGCGTCTCCGTCGCCGCCCCCGACGGCGGCCGCGCCGTCGACTGGCTCGGCCGCCTCAAGGGTTACGCGCAGTCCGTGGACCAGCGCGTGAAGATGGCCGGCTGGCTCGACGTGTTCGTGCAGCGGGGCGGGCAGCTGGTCATCCACGGGGCGTCCGTCGCCGACCTGGACTACTTCTCACGGGCCTACGAACTGGTGCTGGTCGCCGCCGGCAAGGGCGAACTGGTCTCCATGTTCGACCGGGACGAGGCGCGCTCCCCGTACGACAGCCCCCAGCGCGCCCTGGCCGTCGCCTACGTGCACGGGCTCGCGCCGCGGCCCGAGCACCCGGACACCGACGCCGTACGGTGCAACCTCGTGCCGGGCGTCGGCGAGCTGTTCGTCATGCCGACGCTGACGAACTCGGGGCGGGCGGACATCCTGTTCTGGGAGGGCCTGCCGGGCGGGCCGCTGGACGTCTTCCGGGGCGTCAACGATCCGGGCGAGCACCTGGAGCTGACGCTGGAGCTCATGGAGAAGTTCGTGCCGTGGGAGTACGCGCGCGCCACGAAGGTCGAGCTGACGGACGCGGGCGGCACCCTGGCCGGCCGGTACGCGCCGGTGGTCCGCAAGCCCATCGGCCGGCTGCCGGGCGGCGGGCTCGTGCTGGGCGTGGCGGACGTGGTCGTCGCCAACGACCCCATCACCGGGCAGGGGTCGAACGCCGCCGCGAAGTGCGCCGCCTCGTACCTCTCGTCGATCCTGATGCACGGCGACAAGCCGTTCGACGAGGCCTGGATGAAGGCCACCTTCGACAAGTACTGGTTCACCACCGGCAAGCCCGTCACCCAGTGGACCAATGCCATGCTGGGGGCCCCGCCGGAGCACGTGCTGAACCTGATCGGGGCGGCCGGGCAGTACCAGAGGGTGGCGGATCGATTCGCCAACGGCTTCGACAACCCGGCCGACTTCGACGCGTACTTCTACGACCCGGAGGACACGGAGGACTACCTCGCGGAGGTCGCCGAGGCGGCTGAGGCGGTTGAGGTGGCTGAGGCGGGCGAGGCGGCTGAGGCCGCCGCCGGTTCCTCGTCCGCGTCGTAGCCGGTGTCGTCCCCCGCCGTGCCGGGGTCGGCCTCCGGTAGCGGCGGCGGGGTGAACTCGGCCAGCGGGGTCCCCTCGGGGTCGGGGCGGACCGCCCCCAGGAGCGGGTTCGCCGCGATCGGGGAGACCTTGACCTTCGCCCCCGGGCGGGGGGCCTGGATCACCTTGCCGTCCCCGATGTAGAGGGCCACGTGGGTGGCCTTCGGGAAGTAGACCACCAGGTCGCCGGGGCGCAGCCGGTCCAGCGGCACCCGGGGCAGCTGCGCCCACTGCTCCTGGCTGGTACGGGGGATGGACCGCCCGGCGTGCTCCCAGGCCTGCGAGGTCAGCCCGGAACAGTCGAACGAGGCCGGGCCCTCGGCGCCCCACACGTACGGCTTGCCGATCTGGGCGGCGGCGTAGCGGAGGGCGGAGCTGCCCGCGGCGGTGGGCGGGGTCGTACGGGCGGGCAGCCGGCCCGAATCCAGCAGGCTGCGCTGCGCCCCGGCGGTGACGGCCGCCTCCCGTGCGCCGAGCCCGGCGAGTTCGGCGGGGGTGAGGGAGGCGAGGAGCCGCTCGACCTCCTTGAGCCGGCCGGTGACCTCCCGCTGGGCCTCCTTCTGCCGCGCCGCGAGGGCCTGCTGCGCTTCGAGGGCCTTGCGGGCGGCGTCGGCGAGCGCACCCGCCTGCTTCCGGTCCCGTTCCAGCCGGGCCACGACCCCGGCCCGCCGGGCGCCCTCGCGCGCGGCGAGGTGACGCTGGTCCAGGGCCTGCTGGGGGTCGCCGGAGAGCAGCATCCGCAGGTAGGGGGAGAGGCCGCCGCCCCGGAGCCCCTGGTACTGCTCCCGGGCGAGTCGCCCGGCGGTGGCCCGCTCGGAGTCCAGCGCGGAGCGGGTCCTGCCGAGGGCGGAGCTGAGCCGCTGTTCCTCCGTCTGCCGGGCCTTGAGGGCCACTTCGGTGGCGTTGTAGGTCTCGGCGGCCTCTTCGGCCTGCTGGTACAGCCCCTGCAGCCGTGTGAGCAACTCCCCGACGGGCTCGGCCCGGGCGGGGGGCGGGGGCGCGGCGGTGACGAGGAGGGCGGCGGCGGCCAGACAGCTGATGCCGCATCCGAGTAGTCGGTTTGTCATGTAATCACCTCCGCTGGCCGATGCTGCCACGGGGGCGGGTGGGGAG
>NZ_JZWV01000768.1 GCF_000966975.1 Streptomyces katrae
GAGCTCGGGGGAGCGTGCCGGGCGCCGTGGGCGCCGTGCGGGACTTTCGCAACACCCCCTAGAGCGCCGAGATGGAAGCCGGGGCGCGTTCGCTGCGGCTCAGCGCGCGCAGGACGTCGGTGGCGCCGTGCCGGCGCAGGGCGATCCGTGACAGCAGGTCCACGACGGTCTCGACGGCGGGGGCCGGGAACTCCGGGGTCGGCAACCCGACGCTGTGCGCGAGGTCGTCGGAGTGGACGACGAGCTCCAGCATCCGGCTGGCGACGAAGTCGTCGAGACCGATCGACCACGCCCCCCAGGTGGGCCGGCGAACCGTGCGGTCCGCCGCGGTGGGCAGGGTGCCGCGCAGTTCCTCGACGCACGTGGCGACCCGCGCGGCCAGGGCGTCCGGACCGTCAGCCGCCTCTTCCTCTCCGCCGGACCGAATGCCCTGGTTGAACGGGGTGTCGAGGTCCGAGCCGATCCAGCTGACTCGCGCGTAGTACTCGTGGATCGAGATGGCGGGCTCGGTGGGTACCGGCTCTGCCAGCACCGCGGGGATGAAGAAGACCTGCCCGGCCAGGTGACCCGCCAGCCCCCGGACGCTGAGCTTCGCCAGCGCGGAGGGCTGGTGCCAGCCGTCCGCGACCTCCGGCGCGGCCAACAACTTCGCCGCGGTGTCCGCCACACTCAGGTAGAGCTCCCTCACCCGTGTCACCTTGCTGTTCCCCCTGTCGCCGTCGGTGGGTGTCTGCCCGGTCAACCCCACGGCAAGGACGACGCATTCCCGACGGCGGCCCGGCCGGCGCCGCTGACAGGCGGTCATGTCGCGGAGTGGGCGTCGATCACCGCCCCGACGGCGAGCAGGATCGCCGGGAGGGCCACGAGCCCGAGGGCCATGGCCCAGCCCGTTCTCACCGTCGTCTTCCTCGCGACCTTCCTGCACAGCAGGATTGCGGGCCCCACGTAGAGGAGACCGCCACAGGAGAGGACGTAGGCGAACACCGTGAAGAAACCTCCTGCCGTAGGCCCGCCCCCCGGCAGGGGCCGGGGGGCGGGTGTCAGCGGCCGACGCCCGGCCGCTGTCGCAACGAGATGCGGTTGCCGTCCGGGTCCAGCGCCTCGACGCGGAGGCCGAACCCGTACTCCTCCGGCTCCTCCCCGTCGAACCTCACTCCGCGGTCACGGAAGACCTTGAAGTCCTCCCGCAGGTCGTCCGACTCGAGGATGACGGGTCCGGGCGTGCCGCCCGCCTGGACCTCGGCCGGCTGCCCCGCGGCCGCGCCGTGCACCCACAGGATGATCTCGACCGGGCTGCCGGGGGCGGCGACGGTGAGGAAGCGGCCGTCAGGACCCGGGTAGTCGATCCGCTTCTCCAGGCCGAGCTGTTCCGTGTAGAACCGCAGTGCGCGGTCCTGGTCGGTGACGTAGAGGGTGACGTACATCAGGTTGGTCAGCATCGGGGTCCATCCATCCGTTGTGGTCTGTGCTGCTTCTCTGACGGATGCCGCCGGACGGATGTGACAGCCCGGCTGCCGCGAGTGAGACCGCTCAGTGGGACCCGGTCATGAAGGCCTTCAGGTCGTCGGCGATCGCCGACGTCACCGCCTCGTGCCGTTCGGCCAGGTAGAAGTGGCCGCCGGGGAAGCCCCGGAAGGTGAAGGCGCCCTCCGTCAGCTCCCGCCAGGCCATGGCCTCGGGTACCGCGGCCCGTGGGTCGGATTCCCCGCAGAGCACGCTGACGGGGGTGCGCAGCGGGGGGCCCGGTTCGTGGCGGTAGGTTCCGACGGCGTGGTAGTCGCTGCGCAGCGCCGGGAGGATCATCGCCTGGAGCTCCGGGTCGGCCAGCAGTGTCGTGTCGGTGCCGGACAGGGCCCGGACGTGGGCGAGGAGGGCGTCGTCGTCCAGGGTGTGGAGGTCGTCGTGCCGGGGCACCAGCGGGGAGCGGCGGCCGGAGAGGATCAGCCCGCGCGGGGCGGCTCCGGACGCCTCCAGGCGGCGGGTGAGTTCGTACGCGAGGACGGCGCCCATGCTGTGCCCGAACAGCACCAGGGGCCGTTCCCGCCAGGGTGCCAGGGCGTCTTCCACCCCGTCGACGAGTCCGGCGATGGTGTCGGGGCTGGGCTCCGAGAGCCGTTCCTGGCGGCCGGGGTACTGGACGGTGAGGACCTCGGCGTGCGCGGCGAGGTCGCGGGAGAGCGGGAAGTAGTAGGAGGCGCTGCCGCCGGCGTGCGGGAGGACGACGAGGACCGGGGCCGTGTCGGGGCGGGCCGGGGGGTGGAACCGGCGGATCCAGGGGTTGGCTGCCGTCGTGGCGCGGAGGGTGGTCACCGGTGGGTCCCATGGGGGGTGTCGGGGGCGTCGGTCAGGAGGAGTTTCTTCTGGGGCTTGCCCATCGCGTTGCGCGGGATGGCCGCGACGAAGCGGACCTCGCGCGGGCGCTTGTGCACCGACAGGTGCGTGGCGACGAAGTCGGTCAGTTCGGCGCCGGTGACGCCCTCGGCGACGACGAAGGCCACGATCCGCTGCCCGAGGTCGGTGTCCGGGACGCCGACGACGGCCGCCTCGCTCACCTTGGGGTGGTCGAGCAGGGCGTTCTCGATCTCGCCCGCGCCGATGCGGTAGCCGCCGGACTTGATCATGTCGATGGAGGCCCGGCCCACGATGCGGTGGACGCCGTCCTCGGGGTCGACGGCCGCGATGTCGCCCGTACGGAACCACCCGTCCTCGGTGTACGCGGCCGCCGTGGCTTCCGGGCGGCCCAGGTAGCCGGCGAACAGGGTCGGCCCGGTCAGCTGGAGTTCGCCGATGTCGGCGCCCGGCTCGGCGGCGATGCGGGTGCGGATGCCGGGGAGCGGGGTGCCGACGGTGCCGGGGCGGACCTCGCCGCCGGCGCGGCCGCTGACGGTGATCAGGGTCTCGGTCATCCCGTACCGCTCGACGGGCCGGTGCCCGGTGAGGCGTTCGAGGTCCCGGAAGACGGGGGCGGGCAGGGCGGCGCTGCCGGAGACGAGGAGGCGGGCTCCGGACAGGGCGGCGGCGGCCGTGGGGTCGGCGGCGATGCGGGACCAGACGGTCGGCACCCCGAAGTACAGGCTGCCTCCGGCGGCGGCGTACGCCTGTGGGGTCGGGCGGCCGGTGTGGACGAGGCGGCTTCCGGTGCGGAGGGCGCCGAGTACGCCGAGGACCAGGCCGTGGACGTGGAACAGCGGGAGCCCGTGCACGAGGGTGTCCTCGGCGGTCCACTGCCAGGCGGTGGCGAGCGCGTCGAGGTCGGCGGCGAGGGCGTCGGCGGTGAGGACCACGCCCTTCGGGGGCCCGGTGGTGCCGGAGGTGTAGAGGATGAGCGCCGGGTCCTGCGGGTCCGCCGGGCCGGGCGGGGTGGCGTCGGAGCGGCGGGCGAAGTCGACGGTGGTCAGGGCGGCGCCGGAGTCGCGGAGGATGTGCTCGCGTTCGGCGGGGCCGGCGTCGGGGGGCAGGGGTACGAAGGGCACCCCGGCGAGGAGTCCGCCGACGGCGGCGGCGACGGTTTCGAGCGAGGCGGTCGCGGTCACGGCGAAGGCGGGGGCGCCGGCGATGTCGGCGGCCACGGCGCGGGCGGCGCCCAGCAGTTCCTCGTACGAGGCGGTTCGGCCGGCTACGGCCACGGCGTCGGGGCGGTCGCCGTAGGTGCCGTCTAGGGCGGTCAGCACGCGGTAACTCCCTGCGGGTGGTGGGAGTCCAGGGTACGGGGCGGGGCTGGGCCCGCGGCCGGGCGGGGCCGGTGCCGGGGCGGTGCGGGTGCCGCTGCGCGGGCCTTCTCCCCGCCCCGCCCTTTCTCCGTTTCC
>NZ_JZWV01000775.1 GCF_000966975.1 Streptomyces katrae
CGCACATCATCCTGGAGCAGGCCCCCGAGGCCGTCCCCGCCGACGCGCAGCCCGAGGGCACGCAGCCGCAGACCCAGCCGCAGACCGCCCCCGTCGCCCCGCCCGCCACCCTCCCGTTCCTCGTCTCCGGCCGCACCCCCGAGGCCCTGCGGGCCCAGGCCGGGCGGCTGGCCGCGTTCCTGCGCGAGTCCCCCGAGGCGGCCGCCGCCGCCCCCGTCGACCTGGCGTACTCCCTCGCAGCGTCCCGCTCCACCTGGGAGCACCGGGCCGCCGTCGTCGCCGACGGCCGCGAGGAACTGCTCGGCGCCCTCGACGCCCTCGCCGAGGGCGCCGGGGCCGCCGCCGGCCTGGTGCGGGGCACGGCCGAGAAGGGCCGCACGGCGTTCCTGTTCACCTTCCAGGGCAGCCAGCGCCCCGGCATGGGCCGCGAACTGTACGAGACGTTCCCGGTGTTCGCCGCCGCCTTCGACGAGGTCTGCGCCGAACTCGACCGGCACCTGGACCGGCCGATCCGCGAGATCGTGTTCGCCGCCGAGGGCACCCCCGAGGCCGCGCTCATCGACCGCACCCTGTACTCCTCGCCGGCCATCTTCGCCCTCGAAGTGGCCCTGTACCGGCTGCTGGAGCACTGGGGCATCCGCCCCGACCTGGTCTCCGGCGGCTCCATCGGCGACTCGGCCGCCATCCACGTCACCGGCGTGCTCTCCCTCGCCGACGCCGCCACCCTGGTGACCGCGCGCAGCCGGCTGATGAACGAGCTGCCCCCCGGCGGCGGAATGGTCGCCGTCGAAGCCCCCGAGCAGGTCGTCCGGGAGGCCCTGGACGAGCTCGGCGGCCGGGTGAGCATCGGCCTGGTCAACGGGCCGGAGGCCTTCGTGGTCTCCGGCGACGAGGAGCTGATCACCGGGCTCGGCGACCGGTGGAAGGCCGAGGGGTACCGCATCAAGCGACTGACCGTCGGACACGCCTTCCACTCCCCGCACATGGACCCGATGCTCGACGCGTTCCGGGAGGTCGCCCGCTCGCTCACCTTCCGGGCGCCGCGCGTCCCGATGGTCGACGCGCTGACCGGCGAGCTGATGGACGCCGACCGGATGTGCGACCCCGAGTACTGGGTGCGGCACGTCCGCGAGGCCGTACGGTTCGTCGACGCCGTCCGCACGCTGGAGGCCGAGGGGGTGACCACGTACCTGGAGGTCGGGCCGCTCGCCATGCAGTCCCTGATGGCCCGCGCCTGCCTGACCGCCGAGTCCGGGGCCGCACTGGTCCCCTCGCTGCGCCGGGACCGGCCCGAGGTGTGGTCGCTGGTGCACGCCGTCGCCCAGCTGCACGTGCGGGGCGTACGGGTGGACTGGGCGAGGTTCTACGCCGACACCCGCCCGGCGGTGACCGGCCTGCCGACGTACGCCTTCCAGCGCGAACGGTACTGGCTGAAGTCCACCGGCAGCCCGGCCGCGCCCGTCCCCGGGGCGGCCGCCGCCGAGCTGGGGCTGAGCCTGGCCGGGCATCCGCTGCTCGGCACCGCGATCTCCCTGGCCGACTCCGGCGGGTTCCTGTTCACCGCCGGGCTGTCGCTGCGCTCGCACGGCTGGCTGGCGGACCACCGCGTGCTGGGCCGGGCCGTGGTGCCGGGGGCGGCGCTGGTGGAGCTGGCGGTACGGGCCGGTGACGAGGCCGGCTGCGACACGCTCGACGAACTGACCCTGGCCGCGCCCCTGGTGCTGCCCGAGGACGGCGGGGTGCAGCTGCGGCTGACGGTGGCGGAGCCGGACGGGCAGGGCCGGCGTGCGCTGAGCCTGTACTCCCGCCCCGAGGACGCCGACACCGGCGAGCCGTGGACGCGGCACGCCGAGGGCACGCTCTCCGCCGGCGGGTCCGCCGCCGGGGCGGGTCTGACCGTGTGG
>NZ_JZWV01000776.1 GCF_000966975.1 Streptomyces katrae
TGTGGCCGCCGGCGGGGGCCGAACCCCTGGACACCGACGGCCTGTACGAGACCCTCGGCGCGGCCGGACTGGAGTACGGGCCGGTCTTCCAGGGCCTCCAGGCCGCCTGGAAACTCGGCGAGGACATCTACACCGAGGTCGCCCTCCCCGAGGAAGCCACCGCCGACGCCACCCGCTACGGCCTCCACCCCGCCCTCCTGGACGCCGCCCTCCACGGCATCGGCCTCGGCTCCTTCGTCACCACCGACGGCGCAGCACACCTCCCCTTCGCCTGGTCGGGACTCTCCCTCCACGCCACCGCCGCCTCCGCCCTCCGCGTCCGCATCACCCCCGCCGGAACGGACTCGGTCGCCCTCACCCTCACCGACCAGACCGGCACCCCCGTCGCCACCATCGACTCCCTCGCACTACGCGCCGTCACCACCGCACAACTGGAAGACGAGGGCTCCCTCCGCGACGCCCTGTTCCGCCTCGACTGGGCCGGGCTGCCCCTCGAAGCGGCCGCCGGGCCGGGCGGCACCTGGGCGCTGCTGGGCGGCGAGGACGGCTACGCCGCCACGGCCCTGCGCCGTGCGGGCGTCGGCTTCGACGCGTACGCGGATCTCGCGGAGGCGCGCGCCGCGGCGGTGGCACCGGAGGTGCTGGTGGTGCCCGTGGAGGGTGCCGGGGAGGCTTCCGCCGAGCGGGTGCGGGAGCTGGTCGGGCGGGTCCTGGAGCTGCTGCGGGACTGGCAGTCCGACGAGCGGTTCGCCGGGACCCGGCTGCTGCTGCTGACCTCGGGCGCGGTCGTGGCCCGGGGCGGGGAGGCCGTGCACGATCTCGCGGCGGCCGCCGTATGGGGTCTGGTGCGTTCGGCGCAGGCCGAGAACCCCGGCCGGATCGTGCTGGCCGACGGGCCGCGCCCCGGGGACCCCGCCGGGGGCGCCGACTGGGAGCTGCTGCCCGCCGCCCTGACCACCGACGAGCCCCAACTGGCTCTGCGCGGCGGCGGGTTCCTCGTCCCGCGGCTGGCGCGGGCGCGGGCCGCGGAGGCGCTGGCCGTGCCGGCCGGCGAGGCGGCGTGGCGGCTGGACGTGCGGGGCCGGGGCACCCTGGAGAACCTGGCGCTGGTGCCCGCCCCCGAGGCGGCGGGGCCGCTCCAGGCCGGGCAGGTGCGGATCGGGGTCCGTGCGGCGGGCCTCAACTTCCGTGACGTGATGCTCTCGCTGGGCCTGTACCCGGGCGAGTTCGTGCTCGGCGGCGAGGGCGCCGGCGTGGTCCTGGAGACCGGCCCGGGGGTGACCTCCGTGAAGCCGGGCGACCGGGTGATGGGCATCTTCGACGGGGCGTTCGGGCCGGTGGCCGTCGCCGACGCGCGGAGCGTGCACCGCGTCCCGAAGGGGTGGACGTTCGCCCAGGCGGCCGCCGTGCCGATCGTGTTCATGACCGCGTACTACGGGCTGGTGGACCTGGCCCGGGCGCGGCGCGGCGAGCGGGTGCTGATCCACGCGGCGGCCGGCGGCGTCGGCATGGCGGCCGTGCAGCTGGCCCGGCACCTGGGGCTGGAGGTGTACGGCACCGCGAGCCCCGGCAAGTGGGACACGCTGCGGGCGGCGGGCCTGGACGGGGCGCACCTGGCGAACTCGCGGACCCTGGACTTCGAGGGAGCGTTCCTGGAGGCCACCGGCGGGCGGGGCGTGGACATCGTCCTCGACTCCCTCGCCCGGGAGTTCGTGGACGCCTCGCTGCGGCTGCTGCCGGGCGGCGGCCGGTTCCTGGAGATGGGCAAGACCGACATCCGGGTGCCGGCGGAGGTCGCCGAGGCGCACCCGGGGGTGGAGTACCGGGCGTTCGACCTGGTGGACGCGGGGCCCGAGCGGATCGGTGCGATGCTCGCGGCGCTGGTGGAGCTGTTCGAGAGCGGGGAGCTGTCGCCGCTGCCGGTCACCACGTGGGACGTCCGGCAGGCCAAGGACGCGTTCCGGTACGTCAGCCAGGCCAAGCACACCGGAAAGGTGGTGCTGACCGTCCCGGCGGGCTTCGACCCGGACGGCACGGTGCTGGTCACGGGCGGTACGGGCACGCTGGGCGCGCTGCTGGCAGGTCACCTCGTCCGGCGTCACGGGGTGCGGAACCTGCTGCTGGCCGGCCGGCGCGGGCCGCGGGCGGCCGGAGCGGCGGAGCTGACCGCCGCCCTGGCGGAGCTGGGGGCGCGGGCGGAGGTCGTCGCCTGCGACGTCGCGGACCGTGAGGCGCTGGCCGGGCTGCTGGCGCGGATCCCCGCGGAGCGTCCGCTGACGGCGGTCGTGCACACGGCCGGTGTCCTCGACGACGGGATCCTCGGGTCGCTGACCGGGGAGCGGCTGGAGCGTGTGCTGCGTCCGAAGACGGCGGCGGCGCTGGCGCTGCACGAGCTGACGCGGGACCTGGACCTGTCGGCGTTCGTGCTGTTCTCCTCGGCCGCCGGGGTGTTCGGCAACCCGGGGCAGGCCAACTACGCGGCGGCGAACGCCTCCCTGGACGCGCTGGCGCTGCACCGGCGGGCGCTGGGCCTGCCCGCGGTGTCCCTGGCGTGGGGCATGTGGGAGGAGGCCAGCGGGATGACGGCCCACCTGGACGGCGGCGAGCGGTCGCGGTCCGGGCGCGGCGGCGCCGGTGCGCTGGGCTCCGAGGAGGGGCTGGCGCTGTTCGACGCGGCGTTCGCGGACGGTGGGGCGGTGCTGGTGCCGGCGCGGCTGGACCTGCGTGCGGTGTCGGGGCCGGCCGGTCCGGTGCCGCCGCTGCTGCGGGGCCTGGTCCGTGCGGCGGGCCGGCGGACGGCGGCCGCGGTGCGGCAGCGGCCCGGCGGGGTGTCGCCGGCCGAACGGCTGGCGGCGCTGACGCCGGGGGCGCGGGAACGGGAACTGCTGGAGATCGTCCGGGAGAACACGGCGGTGGTCTTCGGGCACGCGAGCGGTGACACGGTCGACGTGGCGAAGCCGTTCAAGGCGCTGGGCATCGACTCGCTGACCGCGCTGGAGCTGCGCAACCGGGTGACGGCGGCGACGGGGCTGCGGCTGCCGCCGACGCTGGTGTTCGACTGCCCGACGCCGGCGGCGCTCGCGGAGCGGCTGCTGGAGGAGTTCGCGGACTCCGGTGCCGCGGCCGGCGCCGCCGCCACGGCCGGGGAGCCGGCCGGTGCGGCGGCGGTCCTGGCGGAGATCGACCGGCTGGAGTCGGCGATCGGCGCGGTGGACGCGGCCGACGAGGCGGCGGTCGGCGCGCGGCTGCGGGACCTCCTGGCCGCCTGGAACGGCCGGACGGCGGCGGCCGCACCGGACGGCGCCGCGACGGACCTCGAAGGGGCCACCGCCGAGGACCTCTTCGACCTGCTCGACGGCGAGCTGGGAACGCTCTGACGCCGCCACCCGAAGCCGCACCGCCCTTGAGCCCGACCCCTGTTGGAGCGATCGCACGTGACGAACACCAGCCAGAACAACGAGGCCAAGCTCCTCGACTACCTGAAGCGGGCCACCGCCGACCTGCGTGAGACCAAACGCCGGCTCGCGGAGGCGGAGGCCCAGGCCGGCGCGAAGGAGCGCGAGCCGGTCGCGATCGTCGGGATGAGCTGCCGGTTCCCCGGCGGTGCCGGCTCGCCCGACGGGCTGTGGGACCTCGTACGGCGCGGCGGGCACGGGCGGTCGCCGTTCCCGGAGAACCGGGGCTGGGACGTGGACGCCCTGTTCGACGAGGACCCGGCCCGGCCGGGCACCTCGTACGTGCGGGAGGGCGGGTTCCTGCACGAGGCCGTCGACTTCGACGCCGCCTTCTTCGGGATCTCCCCGCGCG
>NZ_JZWV01000777.1 GCF_000966975.1 Streptomyces katrae
GACCCCCAGCAGCGGCTGCTGCTGGAGGGGGCGTGGGAGGCGTTCGAGGACGCGTCGATCGACCCGGCGTCGGTGCGGCGGACGGACGTCGGGGTGTTCGCGGGGGTCATCCACCACGACTACGTGACCCGGCTCGCCCGGGTCCCCGAAGGGTTCGGCGGCTACCTGAGCACCGGCAGCGCGGGCAGTGTGGCCTCGGGCCGGATCGCGTACACGCTGGGCCTGGAGGGCCCGGCGGTGACCGTGGACACC
>NZ_JZWV01000769.1 GCF_000966975.1 Streptomyces katrae
TCTCCCCGCCCCGCCCTTTCTCCGTTTCCACCTCAGACGCCGGTGGGGCTGAAAAGACCTGGGGCTCCGCCCGGACCCCGCGCCTCAACGGTGGGCAGACGGGAGGCTGTGGCGTATCTTGAACCTGTTCAACTGAACGCGTTCAAAGAGGGGGAGTTCATGGGGGCCGGAAATCAGAAGGTGTCCACCCGGCAACGGGGTTGGTCCGGACAACGAGCCTCCGCCGTCCCTCCACGCGACGCTCGACTCCATGGACCGGTTCCACGACCGGGACCTGAACGTGCGCAAGGAGCGGCTGCGGGACTTCGGCGCCGTGGACGCCGGGATGGTGGAGATGGAGCCCGGCCGGCTCGTGCTCATCGTGCGCATGCCCAGGCACTTCCCGGACGGGCAGACGCAGGACCGGCTCAAGGAGCAGGTGCAGGGGCTGCCGGGGGTCGTCGACGTCCGCGTGTGCACCTTCCACACCTGCTGAATCGGAACGGAACGGCCGGACCGGCCGAACCGCACCGGGCCCGCACCCCGGTGCGGGGTGCGGGCCCGGTGGGCGAGGGGGGAACGGGGCGTCAGATGACGCCCTGGGCCAGCATCGCGTCCGCGACGCGCTCGAAGCCCGCGATGTTCGCGCCCGTCACGTAGTCGCCCGGGGCGTCGTAGCGGGCCGCCGTCTCGTACGCGACGCGGTGGATCTCGCGCATGATGCCCGCCAGTTCGTCCTCCACGCGGTCCCGGGACCAGGCCGAGCGGCCCGCGTTCTGGGACATCTCCAGGGCGCTGACCGCAACACCGCCCGCGTTGGCGGCCTTGCCCGGGCCGAAGGCGACGCCCGCGGCCTGGAAGAGGTGGACCGCCTCCGGGGTGGTCGGCATGTTGGCGCCCTCCGAGACCGCCTTGACGCCGTTCGCGATGAGCGCGCGGGCGTCGTCGGCCCCCAGTTCGTTCTGGGTCGCCGACGGGAAGGCCACGTCCGCCGGGACCTCCCAGACGCGGCCGCCGGGCACGAAGCGGGCCGAGGGGCCGCGGCGGGCGGCGTACTCGCTGACGCGGCCGCGCTCGACCTCCTTGATCTGGCGCAGGAGCGCGAGGTCGATGCCCTTGTCGTCCACCACGTAGCCCTGGGAGTCCGAGCAGGTCAGCGGGTTGGCGCCGAGCTGCTGGAGCTTCTCGACGGTGTACAGGGCGACGTTGCCGGAGCCGGAGACCACGGCGGTGAGGCCGTCGAGGGAGACGCCCTTGACCGCCAGCATCTCGCCCGCGAACAGCACGCTGCCGTAGCCGGTGGCCTCGGGGCGGATCTCGGAGCCGCCCCAGCCCTGGCCCTTGCCGGTCAGGACGCCGGCCTCCCAGCGGTTGGTGATGCGCCGGTACTGGCCGAACAGGTAGCCGATCTCGCGGCCTCCGACGCCGATGTCACCGGCCGGGACGTCGGTGTGCTCGCCGATGTGGCGGTAGAGCTCGGTCATGAAGGACTGGCAGAAGCGCATGACCTCGGCGTCCGACCTGCCGTGCGGGTCGAAGTCGCTGCCGCCCTTGCCGCCGCCGATGCCGAGACCGGTCAGGGCGTTCTTGAAGATCTGCTCGAAGCCGAGGAACTTCACCACGCCGATGTCCACCGACGGGTGGAAGCGCAGGCCGCCCTTGTACGGGCCGAGCGCGCTGTTGAACTCCACCCGGTAGCCGCGGTTCACGTGGACCCGGCCGCGGTCGTCCGTCCACGGCACCCGGAAGATGATCTGCCGCTCGGGCTCGACGAGCCGCTCCACGAGCCCGGCCTCGGCGTACTCGGGGCGCGCCGCGAAGACGGGGGCCAGGGTGTCCAGGACCTCGCGCACGGCCTGGTGGAACTCGGGCTGAGCGGGGTTGCGCCGCTCGATGTCGGCCCTCAGTACATCCAGCCTCTGCTTCGGGTCGGTCACGTCTGATTCCTCTCCAGCGTCAGGGGCGGGCGTGCGGGCCCAGGCGGGAGGGTACCGGGACGCCGGGCCGCTGAGGAGGTGCCGTCTCGCCTGCTGGGCCGGCGGGCGCGTCCGCCACGGTGCGTGGCGCGTTCACGACCGTAGGATCGGCGGCGGCGCGCGGCAGCGGGACACGAGGGGGCTACCTGTATGGAAACGGTACGGTTCGCGGCTCTGGTCGCGGCGACGCTCACGGTGGGGCTGGTCAGCGGCCTCTTCTACGGGTTCTCGGTGGCGGTGATGCCGGGTCTGCGGGCTTCGGCGGACCGGACGGTCGTCGAGACGATGCAGCGGATCAACGTGGCGATCCTCAACGGCTGGTTTCTGCTGGGCTATGTGGGGGCGCTGGTGTTCACCGGGCTCGCCCTGGCCCTGCGGCTGGTGGTCGGCGGGGGCGGCGGGACGGCGCCGCTGGCGGGGGCGTTCGTCGCGTACGTGCTCGTGGTGCTCGTCACCGCCCGGGTGAACATCCCGCTGAACAACGCCCTGGCGCAGGCCGGCCCGGTGGAGCGGATCGCCGACCCGGCGGCCGTGCGCCGCGCGTTCGAGGGGCCGTGGGTACGGGCGAACACGGGGCGCACGGTGCTGTGCACGGTGGCGTTCGGGCTGCTGGTGTGGGCCCTGGTCCTGGACGGGCAGCCGTAGGGGCGGTCAGCGCGCGGTGGCGCGGCCGTGGAGGAGGAGGGCGCGGGTGAGGGCGGTGAGTGCGGCGGTGCAGAGCAGGGTGCGCAGGATGTTCGTGGTGACCCAGGTGCCCTTGAACTTGTCGACCACCGCGAAGCCGGTCATCTTCGCGGCGTCGCCCGCGTCGGCGAGCTCGTTGTTCAGCGGGATGTTCACCGCGAAGGTGATCACCAGGACGGCGAGGTAGGCGACGGCGGCGGCGCCCGCCCACCCGGCGGGTCCCCGTCTGCCCTTGCGGTACTCGACGAGGGCCGCGGCGGCGGTGGCGAGCAGGGCGAGGACGAAGACGCCGCCGAAGAGGCCGTTCCCGTCGATGACCGCGTTGATGTGCTGCATGGCGGTGACGTAGGTGCGGTCGTCGCCGGCGGCGAGGCCGGGCATCACCGAGACGTCGAAGGCGAAGAACAGCCCCGCCATCAGGCCGATGAGGACGGTGGAGAGGGCGAGCAGGGGGCCGGCCGCCCGGTCGGCGGCGGACCTCCCGGCGCCGCCGGGGTGGGTGCCGTGTTCCGGGTCCGCGCCGTGTTCCGGGTTCATGGGTACGTCCTCACCTGTGACGGGTGGCTGGATACCGGCGGGCCCGTGCCCGCGCGCGCAGTGATCCTGGCACCCGTACGGGCTCCGTACCAGCGGTTCGGCCCGAATACGCCGGACGGGCCGGGGAGTTGTCCCCGGCCCGTCCTCTGTCAGGCGGTGGCGGATACCGGCCGCCGCGGCGCGGCGCGGCCTGCCGTCGGTGCCGTCCTGTCGTCAGGCCGCCCTGGCGTCACGGTCGTCCTGCCCGCCCTCAGCCGTGTACGTGCAGCGGCTTGCCCGCGAGGGCCAGGTGGGCCTCGCCCAGGGCCTCGGTCTGGGTCGGGTGGGCGTGGATGAGGCTCGCCACCTCCGACGGCAGGGCCTGCCAGTTGAAGATGAGCTGGGCCTCGCCGATCTGCTCGCTCATGCGCGAGCCGATCATGTGCAGGCCGACGACCGGGCCGTCGACGACCTGGACGAGCTTGACGTCGCCGGCCGTCTTGAGGATCTTGCTCTTGCCGGTGCTGCCGGCGTTGAACTTGCTGACGACGACCTTGTCCTCGCCGTAGACCTCCTTGGCCTTCGCCTCGGTGAGGCCGACCGAGGCGATCTCCGGCTCGCAGTAGGTGACGCGCGCGACGCCGTCGTAGTCGATCGGGGTCACGGGCAGGCCCGCGAGGCGCTCGGCGACCAGGATGCCCTCGGCGAAGCCGACGTGGGCCAGCTGGAGGGTCGGGATCAGGTCGCCGACGGCGGAGACGGTCGGCAGGTTGGTGCGCAGCAGCTCGTCCACGACGACGTGGCCGCGCTCGACGGCCACGCCGGTCTCCTCGTAGCCGAGGCCGGCGGAGACGGGGCCGCGGCCGACGGCGACGAGCAGCAGCTCGGCCTCGATCTGCTTGCCGTTCTCCAGGGAGACGCGGACGCCGGACTCGGTGTACTCGACGCCGGAGAAGCGCGAACCCAGCTCGAACTTGATCTTCCGCTTGCGGAAGGCGCGTTCCAGGGACTTGGAGATGTCCACGTCCTCGGCGGGCACCAGGTGGGGCAGGCCCTCGACGACGGTGACGTCCACGCCGAAGGACTTCCAGGCGGAGGCGAACTCGACGCCGATGACACCGCCGCCGAGGATGATCGCCGACTCGGGGATCCGGTCGAGGAACAGGGCGTGGTCGGAGGAGATGACCCGGTTGCCGTCGATGGTCAGACCGGGCAGCGAGCGCGGCTGGGAGCCGGTGGCGAGGACGACCTGGCGGCCCTGGTAGCGGACGCCGCCCACCTCGACCTCGGTCGGGGAGACGAGGCGGCCCTCGCCCTCCACCAGGGTGAGGTTCTTGCGCGCCTTCAGGGTGCCCTGGAGGCCCTTGTAGAGGCCGGCGATGACACCGTCCTTGTACTCGTGGACCCCGGCTATGTCGACGCCGCCGAAGGTGGCCCGGACGCCGTAGGACTCGGCGCGGCGCAGCTCGTCGGCGACCTCGCCGGCGTGCAGGAGGGCCTTGGTGGGGATGCAGCCGTTGTGCAGGCAGGTGCCGCCCAGCTTGCCCTTCTCGATGAGGACCACGTCCAGGCCGAGCTGGGTCGCGCGCAGAGCGCAGGAGTAGCCCCCGCTACCGCCACCGAGGATGACCACGTCGTACACGCCGTCGGCGGAATTCTCCATTGCTGATGACACCTTTCAGTCTCCTAGCACATGACCAGCGCATGACCAGCCTCCCGGCATGCTCTCATCTCCCGCTCCACGCGCCCGTTTTGGGGGTGCGATACGGGGTGCGGTGTCCAGCGCCTCTCAAGGGCGTGTCGAGGGCCCGTCCCGGTGCGCTCTCGGACGGCTGAGGGGTGGCTCCCGGTCCGCCGGAGGACCGCCCTGACCTGGGCTGTTCCTTGTTACGGTCCCCGTCGTCTCGATTGGTTCCATGGCACGGGGTGGGGTAAACAGTGCGCGGTCGGTTCTCTCAGGCCTGGTCGGACGTCCTGCGGGGGAGCGCGTTCCCGCACGAGGGGCAGGCCTTCCTCGAACAGGTGTTTTCGGCCGATGTCTTCCGCCCCCGGCCGGACCACGGCGGCCGGGACGAGCGGTTCGCCCTGACGTACGAGCGGTTGCGGCACGTCAACGACCGCGTGCGCGAGGCCGGTTCCACCGTCCCCCTGGTCCAGGACCGCGAGCGGCTCTTCCCGCTCCTCGCCTGGTCGGCCGTGGCCGATCCGGCCTTGTTCTACGCGATGTTCCTGCACCACTGCATGACCACCGGAGCGGTCCTCGAGTTCGGTGCGGGCCGGGAGGACCTGGCGGACGTGCTGGAGGAGCTGGCGGCCACCGAGCGGGTCGGGGCCCTGCTGATGACCGAGCTGGGCCACGGCAACAGCAACGCCTCCGTGCGCACCGTCGCCGAGTACGACGCCGACCGCGAGGAGTTCGTCCTGCGCACCCCGGAGCCGGCGGCCGTGAAGTTCCCGCCCGCGGTGGCCGCCGAGGGCGTGCCCCGGCTGGCGGTGGTCCTGGCCCAGCTGGTCGTCGACGGCGCCGAGTGCGGGGAGTTCTGCTTCCTGGTGCCGCTGCGCGACGCGGACGGCCCGCTTCCCGGCGTGGGCGTCCGGCCGCTGCAGCCGTCGCCGTGGCTGCCGCTGGACGGGGCGGTCGTCTCCTTCGACGGGGTGCGCATCCCCTACCGGTTCTGGCTGCGCGACAATGCCGTGCTCACCGCCGACGGCGGTTTCACGGACCCCTTCGGGAGCCCGGCGATCCGGGCGCGCCGCACCCTCAGTCTGATCCGGTTCGCCTGGGAGGCCGCCGTCGTGGGCCTCGCGGCGACGGCCGGCGCGAGCGCGGCCGTCGCCGTGCGCCACGCCCACCGGCGGCGTACCGGCGGCCGGTTCGCCGCCGGCCGGCCGGTGATCCGCTACCGCAACCAGCAGCGGGCCCTGTTCGGCGCGCTGTCCGGGGCGTACGTCGCCCGGCTGGTGGCCGCCGCGACCGCCGGCCCCGAGGCTCCGGCGCTGACCCCCGGGTCGGTGCGCACCACCTTCCTGATGAAGGTGGTCACCGACCGGATCGCCGAGCGGGTCAGCGCCCGCGCGCGTACGGCGAGCGGCGCCCTCGGCTTCCTCGCCGCGAACCGCTTCCTCGACTACCAGGGGTTCGCGCACTCCCTCAACGCGGCCGCCGCCGACAACCAGATGCTGCTCCTGGACGGGGCGCAGGCGCTGCTGGCCGGCACCGCCTACACCCCGCCCGCCGACGAGGCGCCCACCGCCGGCGACCGCGACCTGCTCGACCCGGCCACCTGGGAGACGCTCGCCGCCGTCCGCGAGCGGATCCTCCACCAGGAGCTGGCCGACGGCCTGCGCAAGGCCACCGGGAGCGGGCTGGCCCCCTTCGACGCGTGGAACGGCCTGTACGACCTGGCCGAGCGGCTCGCCGAGACCCACGCGGCCCGGCTGGTGCTGGGCACCCTACGGGAGGCGGTGCGCGAGGTGGCCGGATCCGATCCGGTGACCGGGCCGGAGGCCGCCGGGATCCTGCGGGACCTGCTGGCCCTGCACGCCCTGGAGGAGCTCGCCGGACACGACGGCTGGTACCTGGCCGAGGGCCTGCTGGACGCGGACGAGGTCCGGGGCATCCCCGCCCTCCTGGACCGGCTGTGCGAGCGGCTGGAGCCGTACGCCGAGGAGCTCGCGGAAGCCCTCGGCGTCCCGTACCCGCTGGTCGGGGCGCCGATCGCGGGCGAGGACTACGTGGGCGGGCTGGCCGGCACGGCCCCGTCCTCCGGAACGGCCTGATTCAGCCGCTCTTGAGTCCGCCTCCACCCGTGGTGCGCAGCATCTCCCCCGCACGACCTCGCGCACTACGGATGGGTGAAAAGAAGACGATGGCTGAGTTGGCTGAGTTGGCTGAGCACACGCCCGGTTCCACCCGGAACGGCGGTGCGGCACCCGCCGACAGCCGGATCGCGGTCATCGGCCTGTCCTGCCGTCTGCCACAGGCACCTGACCCCGAAGCCCTGTGGCGGCTGCTCGGGGACGGGGTCGACGCCATCACCCCCGTCCCCGCGGACCGCCCGGACCCGGCCGTCCTCCACGACCCGGACCCGGCCGTACCCGGCCGCGCGGACAGCCGCTGGGGCGGCCACCTGGACCGGGTGGACGCCTTCGACGCCGCGTTCTTCGGGATCTCCCCGCGCGAGGCAGCCGCGATGGACCCGCAGCAGCGCCTGGTGCTGGAGCTGGCCTGGGAGGCCCTGGAGCACGCCGGGATCGTGCCGTCGGCGCTGCGCGGGCAGCACGCCGGGGTGTTCGTCGGCGCCATGTGGGACGACTACGCCACCCTCTCCCACCGCGGCGGCCCGGCGGCGATCGGCCGGCACACCATGACGGGCCTGCACCGCAGCGTCCTCGCCAACCGGCTGTCGTACCTGCTGGGGCTGCGCGGCCCGAGCATCACCGTGGACACCGGCCAGTCCTCCTCGCTCGTCGCCGTGCACCTGGCCTGCGAGAGCCTGCGCACGGGCGAGTCGAGCCTGGCCGTCGTCGGCGGGGTCAACCTGGCACTCGCCCCCGAGAGCAGCGTCACGGCGGCCGAGTTCGGCGGGCTGTCCCCCGACGGCCGCTGCTTCACCTTCGACGCCCGCGCCAACGGGTTCGTACGGGGCGAGGGCGGCGGCGTCGTCGTCCTCAAGCCCCTCGCACGGGCGCTGGCCGACGGCGACCGGGTGCTCGGTGTCGTCGCGGGCAGCGCCGTCAACAACGACGGCGGCGGCGAGGGCCTGACCGCGCCCAGCCGCGAGGGCCAGGAGGACGTGCTGCGCCGGGCCTACGAGCGGGCCGGGGTCGACCCCCTCTCCGTCCAGTACGTGGAGCTGCACGGCACGGGCACGGCGGTCGGCGACCCGGTGGAGGCGGCCGCGCTGGGCGCGGTCCTCGGGGCCGGCCGGCCGGCGGAGCGGCCGCTGCTCGTCGGCTCGGTGAAGACGAACATCGGGCACCTGGAGGGCGCCGCCGGCATCGCGGGCCTGATCAAGACCCTGCTGAGCCTGGGCCGGCGCGCGCTCCCGCCGAGCCTGCACTTCGAGACGCCGAACCCGGCGATCCCGCTGGACGAGCTGCGGCTGGAGGTGGTCACCGGGCTGCGCCCGTGGGCGGAGCCGGACCGGCCGCTGGTCGCCGGTGTCAGCTCCTTCGGGATGGGCGGGACCAACTGCCACGTGGTGCTGGAGGAGGCCCCGCGCGGGGCGGGGGCCGCGCCGGAGGCGCCGCCCGCGCACCCGCTCCCGTACGCGGTGTCCGGCACCACCCCGGAGGCCCTGCGCGGGCAGGCCCTGCGGCTGCGCGCCTGGCTGGACGGGGACGCGGCGGCCGACACCGGCCCGGCCGCGCTGAGCCGGGCCCTGGCCGGCACCCGTACGGCCTTCGAGCACCGGGCGGTGGTCGTCGCCGCCGACCGCGAGGAGCTGGCCCGGGGGCTGGACGCGCTGGCCCGGGAGCAGCGGGCGGCGGGTCTGGTGCGCGGCCGGGCGGCGGCGGATGCCGGGGGCCTGGCCGTCCTGTTCACCGGGCAGGGCAGCCAGCGGACCGGCATGGGCCGGGGGCTGTACGAGGCGTTCCCGGTGTTCGCGCGGGCCTTCGACGCGGTGTGCGCGGCACTGGGCGGCGGGCTCGGGGAGGCCGTCTTCGGGGAGGACGCCGAGGCCCTGAACCGCACCGGGACCGCGCAGCCGGCCCTCTTCGCGGTCGAGGTCGCGCTGTACCGGCTCGTCGAATCCTGGGGCGTGGTCCCGGAGTTCGTCGGCGGGCACTCGGTGGGCGAGATCGCCGCCGCGCACGTGGCCGGGGTGCTGTCGCTGCGCGACGCGGCCGTGCTGGTCGGCGCGCGCGGGCGGCTGATGGAGGCCCTCCCGGAGGGCGGGGTCATGGTCTCCGTCCAGGCGGGCGAGGAGCGGGTGGCCCCGCTGCTGGTGCCGGGCGCGGCGATCGCCGCCGTCAACGGCCCGCGGGCCGTGGTGGTGTCCGGCTCCCGCGAGGCGGTCTCGGCGGTGATCGGACGGCTGGCGGAACTGGACGTGAAGTCCAAGGAGCTGCGGGTCAGCCACGCCTTCCACTCCCCCCTCATGGACCCGATGCTGGAGGAGTTCCGCGCGGCCGTCGCGGGCCTGGACTTCCACCGTCCCGGGATCCCCTTCGTCTCCGCCCTCACCGGCGGCCTGGTCACGGACGAGATCGCGCACCCGGACTACTGGGTGAGCCATGTCCGCGAAGCCGTCCGCTTCCACGACGCCGTCCGCACCCTGGAGGCCGAAGGCGCCACCGCCTACCTGGAGCTGGGGCCCGACGGGGTGCTGACCGCCATGGCCCGCCCCTGCCTCGCCGACGAGGCCGCCGCCGTCCTGGTACCCGCCCTGCGGCGCCAGGGCGACGAGGCGCGGTCGCTGCTCACCGCGACCGCGGGCCTGTACGCCCACGGCGCCCTCGCCGCGCTCCCGCTGGGCCTCCCCGCCGGCCCGGCCGCCCGCGACCTGCCCACGTACGCCTTCCAGCGCGAGCGCCACTGGCTCGCCGAGGCCCCGAACGGGGCCGGACAGGGCCCGGCGGCGGGACCGGGAACGGCCCGGACGCCGATCCCGGCCCGGGCCGGCCGGGCCCCGGAGGCCTTCCCCCAGGCCCTGGATCCGGGTCCCGCTTCAGCCTTCTCCCCGGCGCCGGGCGCCGGTGAGGCGCCGGAGGACGCCCGCCGGGCCGACGCCCCCGGCTCCCCCGCGGCCCT
>NZ_JZWV01000770.1 GCF_000966975.1 Streptomyces katrae
GCCCCCGGCTCCCCCGCGGCCCCCGCGCACCCGCTGCGCGAGCGCCTGGCGTCCCTCGCCCCCGCCGACCGGGTGCGCGAGCTCACCGAGCTGGTGCGTGCGCACGCGGCCGCGCTGCTGGAGTACGCGGGCCCGCACCGGATCGACCCGGCGCACAGCTTCAAGTCGCTGGGGCTGGACTCCCTGACGGCCGTCGAGCTGCGCGGTTCCCTCGCCGCCGAGACCGGTCTGGCCCTGCCCGCGACCCTGCTGTTCGACCACCCGACCTCCGCCGCCGTCGGCCGCCACCTCGACGAGGAACTGTTCGGCGGCGCCCCGGAGTCCGGCCCGGCCGCGGCCCCCGCCGCCGGGGCGGCGCAGGAGGACGACCCGGTCGTGATCGTCGGCATGGCCTGCCGCCTGCCCGGCGGCGTCAACTCCCCCGAGGACCTGTGGAACCTGGTCTCCGAGGGCACGGACGCCATCTCCGGCTTCCCCTCCGACCGCGGCTGGGACCTGGAGGGCCTCTACGACGAGGACCCGGCGAACCCCGGCACCACGTACACCCGTTCGGGCGGTTTCCTCTACGACGCCACCCGCTTCGACGCCGCCGCCTTCGGCATCTCCCCCCGCGAGGCGGCCGCGATGGAGCCGCAGCAGCGGCTGCTGCTGGAGGTCTCCTGGGAGGCCCTGGAGCGCGCCGGGATCGACGCGTCCACCCTGCGCGGCAGCAACACGGGCGTGTACGTCGGGGCGACGGCTCAGGAGTACGGGTCACGGCTGCACGAGGTGTCGGACGGTTCCGAGGGCTACGCCCTGACCGGTGGTACGCCGAGCGTCGCCTCGGGCCGCATCTCCTACACGTACGGCTTCGAGGGCGCGGCCCTCACCGTCGACACCGCCTGCTCCTCCTCCCTGGTGGCGCTGCACCTCGCGGCGCAGGCGGTGCGGCGCGGCGAGGTGTCGATGGCCCTGGCGGGCGGGGCGACGGTGCTGTCCACGCCGGGCATGTTCGTGGAGTTCAGCCGGCAGCGCGGGCTGGCGGC